>DATGWU010000570.1:0-1646 GCA_035299345.1 Rhizobium sp. | reverse complement strand
TCTTCGCGACCAACGGCGGCATGTACCACGACGACCTCTCGCCGGTCGGTCTCTTCGTCGAATACGGCGTCGAGCGGCGGCCGATCAGCATGAAGGCGGGGTGGGGCAATTTCCACCTGCTGCCGAACGGGGTGTTTTCGGTAACGGGTGGTAAGGCGGCGATCACCGAAAGCCGGCGCTACACCCGTGGCCACGTCGCTGCCGACTATGCGACCCAGTCAGGTCCGATGCTGGTGATCAACGGGGCGCTGCACCCGAAATTCCTGCCGGACAGCGACAGCTTCAAGATCCGCAACGGCGTCGGCGTCGACCGGGACGGCAAGGTCCATTTCGTCATCTCCAACACGCCGGTTCGCTTTTACGATTTCGCGCGGCTCTTCCGCGACACGCTCGGCTGCGCGAATGCGCTCTATCTCGACGGGACGATTTCGAGCGCCTACATCCCCGAGCGCGGCCGGCGCGATCGGCTCTTTCCGCTCGGCCCCATCATCGCGGTGATCGGCACGGTGCCGCAGCGGAGCGGGGCGCCGTAGGGCTAGGCAGGAGGGCGCAGAAGCGAGGAAGTTGGATGCCGGTCACAACATAGTTCCAATCTGGCTCTTCGGCAGACGTTGCCTTCCGCAAAACTCGCGAAGGATAACGCATAAGACGTCAGGCTTACGGACTTATTCAGCCCAAGAGAGGAAAACTCGTATCATCTCGTTGAGAGCCTTTGGACTACAAAATCCTTCGAACGTATCGCCATTCTTTCGGACCGTAATCCAATCACGATCACTTCTTTCGGCTCGAAGTTCCTGAAAGTCCTTTTCACAAAGGGGCGTTCCTTTTAGGTCGACTTTCAGCGACCATCCCGGATTGTCTAGCGTATCAATTCTAATCCCGTGATCCTCGTGCCAATCGTCAGCGCATTGACGTTCATACCATGCGCAAAGCCTTGAAACGGCATCCATCAGTAACCTCGTCTTTCGATAATCTCTCGTGCCGTTCGGACGTCCATCATCGAGGCTTTCCGGTTCCGCCGCCTTCAGACCGACGACTTCGGATAGGCGCGCTCGAGGCCGCCGGAGCGGTCGAGGCCGGTGCGGAAGGCCCGGTAGGCGGGATGCTGGCCGGATTTCGCCGCTTCCGAAAGGCGGATCTGCAGCCGGGCGGGTGCGGTGTTGCCGAGCCATTCGCCGCAGCGTTCGAGTTTCAGGGAGTTGAGGAAGGGCGCGGCCGCCGCGCGGTCGAGATAGAGGTGCAGGCCTTCGAACAGGCTTTCGTCCTGGGCGGGGTTCTCGAAGAGGAGTTTGAGGAAGGCCTGGTCGGCATCGGCAAGCGTGCCGAGCTTGTCGGCGACGGTTTCGCGGTCGGGGAAGGGGAGCGATTGCGCGGACATGACGTGTTCCCTCGTCTTTTCGATTCGGCTGTCTTTTCATCCGGATAGGACAGCCTGCCCGGCGACGCAAGCGCGGGAGCGGCTGCCCGGTGAATGACCGGACAGCCGATGCGATCAGCCGCGGCGGCGACCGCGACGCTCGCGGCCGGCATCGCCCGAGGATTCCTCGGCGGTCTTGTTGCGCAAGGGGCCGATGTGCTCGACGATGGTTTCGATCGTCGGGCGGGGACCCGGCGTATAATTGTCGAGCGCCTGCCGCATGGCGGCG
>DATGWU010000569.1:0-12877 GCA_035299345.1 Rhizobium sp. | reverse complement strand
GTCACGAGCGTGCCGGTGAGCATCGGAAAGGCGGTCGACGTCCACACGGCCGTCGCCGCCTTGGACAAGGGCTGGCCGTGCTCCAGCTTGGACACCATCATCTCGATGGCGATCATCGCGTCGTCCACCAGCAGGCCGAGTGCGATGATGAGTGCACCGAGGGAAATACGCTGCAGCGAGATGCCGAGATATTCCATGAAGACGAAGGTGATCGCCAGAACCAGCGGGATCGAGACGGCGACGACCAGGCCGGCGCGCATCCCGAGGCTGAGGAAGCTGACGACGAGAACGATGGCGATGGCCTCGAAGAGGGCCTTGGTGAATCCGCCGACGGCCTCGTCCACGACGACCGCCTGGTCCGCCACGTGATGCACGCCGATGCCGATGGGCATGCCGGCGATGACCTTGTCCATCTTTTCCGACAATGCCTCTCCGAAATTCAGCAGGTTGGCGCCGGGCTTCATGCCGATCGCCAGTCCAATGGCGGGCATGCCGTTGACGCGGAAGAGCGGCTGCTCGGGATCGGAATAGCCGCGCGTGATCTTGGCGACATCGCTCAGTCGGAAGAAGCGGTCGTTGACGCGCAGGTTGATGTCGCGCAGCGAATCTTCGGTGGCGAATTGGCCGGAAACGCGCAGATTGATGCTCTCCGCACCGGTGCGCAGCGTGCCGGAGGCGACGACGGCGTTCTGGTTCTGTAGCGTCTCGATGATATCGCTCTGGCTGAGGCCGAGCGCCGCCGTCTGCTTGGTCGAGAATTCGAGATAGACGACCTCGTCCTGCGCACCGATCAGGTCCACCTTGCCGACGTTCGGCACGGATAGGATCTGCTGGCGTGCAGCCTCGAGGTAGTCGCGCAACTGGCGCTGGCTCAGGCCGTCGGCGGTGAAGGCGTAGATATTGCCGTAGACGTCGCCGAAGCTGTCGACGAAATAGGGGCCCTGGACACCCTGAGGCAGGTTGGGCGTGATGTCGTTGATCATGTTGCGGACTTTGACCCAGGTCGGCTTCACGTCCGCGGCCTTGGTGTTCTCCCGCAGGTTGACGTAGATCGTCGTCTGCCCGGGCGTGTTGATGCTCTTCGTGTAGTCGAGCGATTCAAGTTCCTGCAGCTTCTTCTCGATCCGGTCGGTGACCTGGCTCGTCATCTCGTCCACGGAAGCGCCGGGCCAGGAGGCCTGGATCAGCATGGTCTTGATGGTAAAGTCCGGGTCTTCCTCGCGACCGAGATTGATGTAGGACAGGATGCCCGCCACGCTGGCGAGGATCATGAAATACCAGACGAGCGACTTGTGCTGGAGCGCCCATTCGGAAAGATTGAATTTCGTGTTCATTGCGGCATCTCGTCCGGGATTCTGACAGGTTGATCATCGGCGAGTGAATTGACACCCGCCGTTACGACACGCTCTCCTTCGCCAAGGCCGCTGAGAACGTCGACGCCGCCGGCAGCGGAAGGCCGGATCGTCACAGTGCGGCGCTGCACCTTCTCGCTGGCCGGATCGACCACCCAGACGAAACGGGCGCCGTCATCGCCGCCGATCGCAGTTTCCGGCAGCCACAGGTGGCCTTCGCTCGGTGCGACAGGCGTCGCAGTGATCGTGCTTCCGAGCCGGAAGCTATCCGGCGGGCTCTCCAGCGCGATCTTGGTGCGGCGGCTGCGTGTGGCCGCGTCCGCCTGCGGCGACACCTCGCGCACCGCGCCCGTAACCTTTACCTCCGGGTTGGCCTGCAGGATCACCTCGAAGGGGGTGCCGATCGCGGTCAACTGGTTGTAGCTGTCGGGAATGTCCACCACGGCATCGCGTGCCTCCAGGCGCGCGATCGTCAGCACGGTCTGGCCTGCGGTCACCACTTGCCCGACTTCGGCCGGGAGAGAGGAGACGACCCCGTCCGATTCCGCGTTCAGGACTGCATAGTCCAACTGTTCGCGCGATTTCGTCAGGCTGGCCCGCAATTGCTGCACGGTCGCCTCGGTCGCCTCGCGTGACTGGACGGCCTCTTCCACCTGCTCCTTCGTCGTGGCGTTGGAGGCGAGGAGCGTCCGCTGGCGCTGCTCGTTTACGCGAGCCAGATCAAATTTGGCCTCGGCCGAGGCGAGGTCGGCTTCCGCCTGCTTGACCGCCAACTCGAGGCTGGTGGCATCCAGGCGGGCGAGTTCCTGGCCCTTTTGCACAAGGTCGCCGACATTGACGTCACGCGAGACGATGCGGCCCAAAACCTGGAAACCGAGATCCGTACTGAACTTGGCCTCGACGGTTCCGACAAAGCCGAAGGCGGTTGCCTCGCGCGGCCTGGCCAGCATGGAGAGCACGGGCCGCACCGGCGCCTCGGTCGCCTTTTCCTCCGAGCATGCGCTGAGGCCGGCCGACAGCAGGATGAGAGGGAGAAAGAACTTGAACCTCATCGGGTCGACTCCTCGGTGTAGGAAACCAACTGGTTCTCGCGGAGGAACTGGCCGCCTTCGACGACGATCAGCTCGCCGGCTTGCAGGCCGCCGGTGAGTACGACCCTCGAGGCATCGTACCGTTCGATGACGACTGGCTTCATCCGGGTGATCTTCGTATCGGGGTCCACAACCCAGACCGCCGGCTTGCCTGCTTTCGAGAACAACGACTGCCACGGGATGGAAATGCGTTCCTGGCGGTCCAGGACCACATTCGCGACAATGGCCGAGCCCAGCGTCATCTCCGCCGGCGGATTGGAAATCGCAAGCTTCACCCTGACCGTGCCGAGCGATCGGTCGAGTGCCGGACTCACCTCGCGCGGCGTCGCCTGCGCCCTGACGTCAGGGCGCGACAGCAGCGCGACCTCCATCGACTGCGGCACGGTGCGGCTGATGGCCGATTCCTGCACGTTGAAGACGGCATCGCGCTCGCCGTCATGAGCGAGGGTGAAGACGGTGGTGGAAGCCTGGACCACCTGGCCGGTCTCGACATCGCGATCGGTGATCGTACCGTCGGCATCGGCGCGCAGCTCGGTCTGCTGCAGGGCCTCGATCGCCGTCTCGAGCCTGGCGCGCGCGGCATCCAGGTCTTTTCCGGCCGACTGGTACTGCTGCAGCGCGCTGTCGAGATCCTGCTGCGACATGGCGCCGGTCTGGGTCAACGCCTTGCGCCGCGTGAGAACCGAGCTGGTCATGCGGAGCGTCGCCTCCTGCGAGGCGACGGCTGCCTGCGCCGACTCCAGATCGGCCTTCTGTTCATCTGGATCGAGCGTCGCCAGCAACTGACCGGCCTTTACATGGTCGCCGACGCCGGCGGTGCGCGAGATGACACGGCCGCTGATCTTGAAGGAGACGTCGCTTTCAACGCGCGCCTTGATCTCGCCCGTCGCAGAGGCGCGGACGACATCACTCGTCACCGCCGCGGCCTCGACCCGCACATGGGAGACATTGGTCGCCGCCTGCTTGTTTTCCCCTTCGCACGCGGTGAGCGCGAGAACCGAGAGCGCGGCGAGGATCGGTGCCGCTCCGAATCTATGGTGCCTTCTGGCGCGTTCCGGCGCCTTGGCTGACGTCTGTGGCATGTCTGTTTCCCGGGAGGTCTGTGGGTGAAAGGCATTTTATTCATCACGTGTTGAATATAATCCGCGAATGCGCTATCCTTGTCAAGTATCAAGAGGAGAGAGCATTGACAGACGGACAGAAGCCTTCGGAACGTGGTCGCGGACGCCCGAAAAGGGGCAAGGAACTGGATGTTGATGCGCTGTTCGAGGCCGCGGTCGCCAATTTCGCGGAATGGGGGTTCGAACGTGCGTCGCTCAGAAAAATAGCCGGACAGGCCGGCGTCGATGTCGCCCTGATTTCCTACCGCTATGGCTCGAAACTGGGGCTGTGGACGGCCGTGGTCGACGCCGTCGCGCAGGAGACGATCACCCGCATCCGCGAGTCGCAGGAGCTCTGTCGCGACCTACCGCCGAATGAACAACTGAACTGTCTCTGCACGGAGATGGTCGATCTCGTTGGCAGCCGCCCCCTCTTTGCGCAACTCCTGATCAGCGAAATCATGACCAATGCGGACAGCGAGAGAAAGGCGCTGATCGAAGAGCGGCTTGCCCGGCCTGTCTATGATCTGCTGCTCGGACGCGTCAGGACGATCCGGCAGACGCATGACGGCCTCGGGGACGTCGACGACGGCCTATCGCTGATCGCAGCGATCTCCATGGTGAGTGCCGTCGTCTCGACACAGAACTTCCTTCAGCGCTTCCTGCCGACCGCTGGCGACAAACAGCAACTGTCCCGGCAACTGACCCTTCTGATGCGTCGGCTGCTCTGACCGGTGCCGCTCCAGATGCCGGCAGCGGTGGCGAGCAGTTGCGTTCCATCGTACCAGATACTGCGCCCCATCCCGCTCAACGCTGGATCGGTCGGCGGTGTCGCGCTCGCCTAATCTTGGCCGGAATTCACTGCAACTGCTCTCCCGGTGGCGAAATCTGGGGAAGTTTAAGTTTATCTACGTGTTTCGGTGATCACGTGCCGCCGAGAGCTGCCCGTATCCCGGCTTCGAGCGCACGATAGCGGGGCAAGATGCGCTGCATGTAGAAATGCGCGGTTTCCAGTTTGTCAGCATGGAAGGTGGGATCGTCGTACCGGCAGGTCACTGCCGTTTTGGCGATGAGCGACCATTCTGCAGAAAGCGCGACCAGACCGAAAAGGGACAGAAAGTCGCTGGCGGCATCGCTGCGTGCGTCTATGTCTGCGGCTCTGAGGTCGGTCGTCAATTCTTCGAGCGTCGCGAGCGCCTTCAATCCGTCCGCTGCGGGTGGGAACGAGGTTTCGGCGCCTATCAGGACTGTCTTAATGAGTGACAGATATCCGTCCAGTGCAGCCCCGTTCTTCACCGTCAGCTTTCGACCGACAAGGTCGAGGGCCTGAATGCCGTTCGTGCCTTCATAAATCGTGGCGATCCTGATATCGCGGACCCATTGCTCGGCACCCCATTCCCGGATGTAGCCGTGCCCTCCCATGATCTGCACGCCGAGATTGGCGGCCTCACTGCCGGCGTCCGTCAGGAAAGCCTTGACGATCGGTGTCATGACCTGGACGAGGTCTTCGTGCCTTTCGCGCTCTACTGCGTCCTCCGCTGCATGGGCGGTGTCCATGGCGAGGGCCATGCGCAGGGTGAGCGCGCGTCCACCCTGGGCGAAGGCCTTCTGTGTGAGCAACATGCGCCGCACATCCGGATGCCGATCGATCGGATCGGGGCCGTCGCCAGGGATGCCCGGAGCCTTTCCCTGTTTGCGTTCCGCGGCATAGGCGGAGGCGATCTGGTGTGAGCCTTCGGCCGCACTCACGCCCTGAACGCCGACGCCGAGGCGGGCGGCGTTCATCAGGGTGAACATGGCCTGAAGCCCGGAATGCGAAGCACCGACCAGCCAGTCCCTCGCGCCATCATAGCTCATCACACAGGTCGCGGAAGCTTTCAGCCCCATCTTGTGCTCGATGGCACCGCAGCTGAGTGCATTGCGCACGTTCTCGCCGCTCTTCTCGTCGGTGTAGAATTTGGGCACCAGGAACAGGCTGATCCCACGGCTGCCCGCTGGAGCATCGGGTAAACTCGCCAGGACGAAATGCGGGATGTTGTCAGTCAGATCATGCTCGCCGCCGGTGATGAAGATCTTGTTTCCGGTAATCCTGTAGGTGCCTTGGTCATCCGGCTCCGCCCGGGTGCGCAACAAACCCAGATCGCTGCCGCTATGGGGTTCCGTCAGGTTCATTGTCGGCAGAAGCTCACCGGAGGCGATCGGTGCCAGATAGGTCTCCTTCAGATGCTCGCTGCCGTATTTGAGCAGCAGGCGATAGGCCCCCTCGTTCAGACCGCGATACATGGCGAAGCCGAATTTGGCGGAGGTGATCATTTCGTCGACCAAGATCTGCAAGGCATGGGGAAGGCCCTGGCCGCCGTGATCCGGATCCGCCGTCAGGCCGGCCCAGCCGCCATCACGGAACAGCGCGTAGGCTTCGCGAAAGCCGTCCGGTGTGGTGACCCGCCCGTTGTCGAAGTGACATCCCTGTTCGTCGCCTGAACGATTGATCGGTGCGAGCACATTTTCGCAGAAACGAGCCGCTTCGGTCAGGACGGCGTCGAAGACGTCAGGTGTCGCGTGTTCGAAGTGGTTGGTTTGCGATAGCCCCTCAATTCTGAACACGTGGTGCAGGAGGAACTGGTATTCTCTGAGAGGGGCAGAATAGGAAGGCATCGACTTGGGCACTCCGGCAGGCGGCTATCGATCAGGCGAATTCTGTGCGTGACATCGGGTGCCGAGCACAAGCGCGACACCCGTTCTCTTGATATGGCCATCCCCGAGGTCTGCCCATCCGTTGGTCGAATGAGCAGAACCTCTCGTGTGTTGTCCTTAGTGGATCGCGCGGGACATCGTTTCGCGGCTGGCGAAGCTTCCGAAGAAGCCGGTGAAGACCGGGTTCAGGATGGCGCCGCCCGCGGCCAGTATGTAGCCGTGGCCGACATTCAGATACTGCTGCGGAATGATGTCGAGGTAGTACCAGATCGCGTGCATCCAGAGCAGCAGGGCCGGCGTGAAGGCGAAGTTGACGGCGAAGACCATCATCTCGTGCCACATGTGTTCGCGGCCCTTCAGCTGGAAGTAGAAGGCGAGCAGGCCGAACATGGCGAGCGACAGACCGGACATGATGTAGAAGCCGCCACCGGAGATGACCTTCATGCTCGGTTCGCCGAGGCTCAAGCCCCAATAGACCTGGATGACGCCGGCAACGAGTGCAGAGACGTAGAAGACCTTGCGGGCGAGTTCCGACTTCTCGTCGCGCAGCATCAGCCAGGTGCCCGAGAACATCGCGGCAGCGATCAAGGCGGCGAACAGGATATTCTGCAGGAGCTTGCGTCGCCATCCATTTCAACGATCCTGACTTGGTGGGTGCGACGGTCCAGCAACGCGTCGGTTATACGCTCGGAGCATGAAGTTTCCGTCCATTCGTCAAAGGGAAGACTGCTGATGATCAGGGTTGCGCCTCGCTCGTATCGTTGCGACATCGGCTCGAACAGCAACTCTGTGCCGGGCTTCGAGAGCCGCATACGGCCCAACGCATCAATGACGAGAAGCTGGTCGCCGGACATCTGCTGATGGAACCGTAGCTGACGCCGCTCGTTCACGGGTCTCCATGATTTCGCTGATCAGGCGGTGCCCGTAGTAAAGCCGGCGGACAGGCTTTTCCGGCAGGCGGCCAGTGCGAGTGCGAGGGCCACGTGCGTCTCGCCCGTGCCGCTCGGTCCAAGCGCGATGACGTTCTCCCGGGCCGCGATCCAACACCTGCATCTCGTTAGTTGGGGAACAGCGGTGAAGTCGAAGCTGTCGAGTCTTTTGACGACCGGGAGCCGTGCCGCCTTGGTGCGACGCTTGACCTTGCGGGGATCCCGTTCGATCATCTCCCGTTCGGAAAGCCGCCTGAGGAATCCGATATGATTGCCGCCCTTGTTGGCCAAAGCCGTGCCAACTTCTGATACTCCTGCAACAGTCGCTCACCGGTCGTCTCGCTCTCACCGAGCAGTCTGTCGCGTTGGCGTTTGCGGCATTGGTCGAGACAAACGCATCCAGCTTCGGACGCCGGCTCATCCCTTCCGAGCGAGCCAGTCGAACCTTCAGATGTAATCCATGGTGCAGATCCCCAAGACCTCCTGCTATCGTCGCAGAAGGAAGATAGGTGGCCGGCTTTTGCTCCGCCCGCAGCCGGACTATTCCGCCGCTACCAATTTCGCACCGCCGCTCTCAAGACGAGCCGCAGATGCGGCCGTTCCCGGGCCCCCATGTTGCCGGCTGCCGGCGATGAGGTCGTTCATGCGGGGACGGTCTCAAAGAGAATGGCGGCGCGGCCGGCCTTGCGGGTCATGATGTGTTCGAAGGCGCGGGAGGCGGCGCCGGCTGGCGCCACGACGCCGAGCGGAAGCCGTAAGACGCCGCGCTCCATGAGCCCCGCCATCACTTTCATCGCCTGGGGGACCGGCTTGAAGACGGTCCAGCCGTAGCGTGCGCCGTGTGTTCGCGCCTGTCGCCGGCCGCCGTTG
Organism: Rhizobium sp.; assembly: GCA_035299345.1. Classification (GTDB taxonomy): domain Bacteria; phylum Pseudomonadota; class Alphaproteobacteria; order Rhizobiales; family Rhizobiaceae; genus Allorhizobium. The sequence goes on along the minus strand of DATGWU010000569.1, from coordinate 4,841 downwards.
AACTCGGCGCAGGAACGCGCTGCGCCGCGCAGCAGGCCGAGGCGGTCCGCATTGGCAAGAAGCGGATGGACGGTTGTCGCATAGCCGAGGGCGTTGTTCGCGAGGCGGCCGAGAAGGTCGCCTTCGTCTTCCCGGGATGCGAAATTCAGCACCGCATCGAAGGCCGGCTCCAGCGTTTCCAGCCGCTCGATCGTGCGGTCGATAACCTCAGCAGCGCCGGCGGCGCGGCAATGCTCAATGCTCTGGGTGCTGCAGATCGCCGTGACCGTCGCGCCCCAATGGCTGAGCATTTGCACGGCGATGGTGCCGACCCCGCCGGAGGCCCCGTGGACGAGTACTCTTTTTCCCGACGCATTTTCCGCCGTGAGGCCGGCCGCCGCGACAGCAAGCCACGCCGTCGTGAAGCAGTAGGGAATGATGGCCTGCTCGGCGTCGCCCATGCCGCGGATCGCCGGGACGAGCAGGCGGGGGTCGGCAAGGACATGGCTGCGGTGCGCGCCGCCGTTCTTTCCCGTCGGGAGGAGGCCCAGCACCTTGTCGCCCGCCCGCCAGCCCTCGACGCCCTCGCCGACCGCCTCGACGACGCCGACGAAGTCGTTACCCAAGACGAGAGGGAAGCGTCCAGCGCCCTTCAGGCTCAGAAGCCGAGCTCCGTAACCCGCCGCTCGTTTCACGTCGATGGGATTGACCGAACTGACCGAGACGCGAACGAGAACCTTGCCCTGTTGAAGGGGTGGAACCGCTGCCGGGACCAGTTTCAGCATGGCGGGTGACGACGGCTGCAAGCAGATCACCCTGAGCGCTTCAGCCATAATACATCCTCCCGTGGAAAATTTGCCACATCAGGCGATGGAGAACGGAAAGGGGAAACGTCCGACAATTCCGGCAGCATCGCCGTGTCGCGAAGGGTCCGGGACCGATACGTTCACGCAGACGCCACGCGCCTGGGCGTCTTCCACCTGCACACCGGCCCGGATACCCGCCTTCGCCAGTTCGTCCCCGATGACCGCGGCGATCTCCTGTTTCCTGAGTTCGGGCTTGAAGATCTTGCCGACTCCGGTCAGCGGCATCGCTTCGATGATGGTGATGTGTCTCGGGATGGCGGCCCTTTCGCTGATCGCGGCGTTTGCGAACGCGATCAGGTCGTCCGCCGTGCAGTGCGCTCCCGGCTTCAGCTGAACATAGGCGACGGGCACCTCGCCGGCATAGGCGTCCGGCCGGCCGATCGCAGCTGCAAGCTGCACGTCTGGATGACGGTGCAGCGCTTCCTCGATGACGGACGGATCGATGTTGTGGCCTCCGCGAATAATGATGTCCTTCTTGCGTCCCGTCAGCCAGAAATAGCCGTCGGCGTCGCAGCGGCCGAGGTCGCCCGTATTGAGCCACGTCTCGCCGTCGCCCGTATCGATCCAGAGCCCGCGGTCGTGCTCCGGCTGCAGATAGCCGGCAAACACATTCGGGCCGGAAATGACGATGAGTCCGGACTCGTCCGGTCCGCAGTCGCGCGCGTAAGCACCGGCCTCGTCGAGGATGATCGCCTTCATCTTCTGTCCCGGCAGCCTGATGCCGATGGAGCCGAGCCTCCGTTCTCCGGCGGGCGGGTTCACGCTGCTGACGCAGGTCCCCTCCGTGAGCCCGTAGCCCTCGAGGATGCGCAGCCCCGTGCGCTCCTGAAAGGTGCGGAACACTTCCACGGGCATAGGGGCGGCGCCGCACACGCCGTATTCCAGCGAGCTGACATCGTTTTCGCCGATCGGCACGTCGAGAAGCGAGGAATAGAGCGTGGGTACACCGCTGAAGAAGTTGATCCGGTGAAAGCTCACGATTTCCCAGAACCGCCTGACGACATCCTTGCCGCGATAGCCCTGGGGTGTTCCGAGTAGGACATGCGCGCCCTGGGAGAACGGAACAAGGCCGGTCACCATGGCTCCGTTCACGTGGAAGAGCGGCAAGCCGCAGAAGATCACCTTGCCCGGCCCCATGGAGCCGCCGAAGAAGAGGGCGCTGCTCGACGCATTGGCGACCTCGTTGCGGTGCCTGCGCATGGCTATCTTGGGCGCGCCGGTCGTCCCGCCGGTGCAGAAGAAGGAGGACGGGTCGTCGTCACCGGTCGTGCGCGGGTTCAGCAGCTTGTCTCCCCGTTCCGCCTGCATCGCTCTCCTGAAGTCATGGAGCCGTACGTGCGGCGGGACTGCTTTCGCCAGACCGCCGAAACCATGCAGCCTCCATTGTTCGCGCTTCTGCATCAGCGTCGCGGCGATCCCTTTCATACCGCGTACATGGTCGGCCAGCCCGACGAGAACAACGTGCCTCAGGCTCGGGACATCGGCGAGAAGAGGCTGCACCTTCTGCCACAGGTCGGTTCCGGGAAATGGGCCGAGCGTCACGAGGATCGTCGCCCCGGCGGCATTCAGGAGATCGGCAATCGAGGCACGTTCGAGCAGGGGATTGATCGCAAGGACGATGCTTGCGGTCTGCGCGCCCCATATGACGAAATGGGTTTCCGGCAGGTTGGGCAGGATGTAGGCGATGACCGTATCCTTGCTCGCTCCCATCCGCGCAAACATGTTGGCAGTTCTGTTGATGTCCCGCAGGAGCTCGCCATAGGTCCAGCGTTCCGGCCGGCGATGATCGTCGACGGTCACGAAAAAGCTCAACGCGGGCAGGTTCGAATGCCGCTCTGCACTCGCGCGGATCATGTCGTAGGTGCTGGCGGGGAGTGTATCGAGCGCTCCGCTCGCCTCGAGCCGGAGGATGCCGCTGATGTCTGCCACACCGGCCATCATACACCCCCGACGATGCGGTTGCGCTGCGTTCCCAGGTCGATCTTGCCGTCAGCGCTTGCGATCCGCGCCTCCACCCGGTCGCCGGGTTTCAGGTATTGCTCCCGTTTTGCCTGGATCTTCATGAACATCTTCCATTTGACGCTTTCCGGGAGCGCCGCAGCGATCTTCTGTTTCAACGGCGAGGGGATACTGAGCGCACAGCCGCTCGGCGTACCCGTGGCGATAAGGTCGCCGGCCGCCATGTTGTGCACGCCGGAAAGCTCGGAAATCGTTTCCGGGGGCCTGTTGACCAGGTTGCGGGTGGTATCGCGTTGCCGCACTACGCCATTGACCGTCAGCGTCAGGTTCATATCGTAGAGTTTTCCGATCTCGCCCCGCTCGAGAAGGCAGAGGTAGGGTCCGATCGGACCGAAGGTGCGATAACTCTTGCCCTTGTAGAACTGCATCTCGGGGATCTGGACATCGCGCGCCGAGTAGTCGTTGACGATCACGAGACCGGCCACAAATTCGTGGAGATTGTCGTCGCGAACCGTGCAGGCGGAGGTGATGTCGCGCTTCAGAACGAGGCCGAGCTCGATTTCATAGTCGAGAAATCTCACTTTCTTGGGGCGGACGACATCGCAGTTCGCCGGCGCCATGCAGGAGGCGGCCTTGGTGAAGATCATGTTGAAGCGCTTCTCGTCCGGGTTCATCCCGGACTCGATCATGTGCTGACGATAGTTCGCGCCCTGGCACAGGAACTGCTGGTTTTCCGTCACGGGCGAGAGCAGTTCGACGGCCTCCTCGGCAATGGGGCTCCCCCGGAGCGAGGCGAGCGTTTCTATGCCGTGCGCGGACAGGAAGGCGCCGGTCGTGGGAAATTCGCCGGGAACGGGGGTGATCTGTCCGTCTCTGACGACGCCCCATTGCTCGACGCCCTGATATTTGAAGCGAATGACGTTGATGGACATATGCGTACTTCCATTCTGCGTTGTCGGGGCTGCGTCAGCCGAACAGTTTCATCAGTGCGCGCAGCTTGCCGAATGTCAGGTCCGGACTTGTGCGCAGGCTGTGAATGACGGCCCGCACGAATGCCAGGGTGACCTTCGGTTTGGTGAAGCTGCGCGGCAGTTCAGGCCCCCATTGCGACATGGCCTGCCGTGACACGGGGTGAACGCCGGCCGGAGCGTCTGCGGTGAAGAGGTCGCCGTCGCAATAATGCTCGTGATGGCAACCCCACGGGTCGCTCCAGTAGTCGAAGATCTGGCTTCCGAGCAGATGGCGGCCCATGCCCCAGGCATGATGCCATTGCCGCTCGCGCAGCACGCGCTGACCCATGGCGACTGCGTCGGTATCGATCAGCTCATAGGCGCTGTGGCTGTATCGCGGCACGACACCCTGCGCCAGGACGAGGGTGTGGTGATCGACGGGGGTATCGCCACGGTCGACGCGCAGGAAGGCGACGGCGGGCGAGCCGTCCTTGAAAATCTGGATGTCGGTCGGGATGAACCCGAAGTGTCGCGTGTACCAGGCCGCGGTCCTCTGGTAGTCCGTGACCTCGAGCACGACATGACCGAGCTTGATGACCTCCGGCGCCGTGACCGTCAGTCTCTGGGTGGCGTTAACGCGGGTGATGCTGTCGATCGAGTTCTGCTGCAGGGCGGTGCGATGGGGAAGCGGCTCGACGGGCGTTCTTCCGAAGACCGCGTGGACCTCGAAGCCGGACGGGCAAGTCAGCCGCACTGTCTGGCCGCCGCCCGGGAAGGTCGAGGGCTCGACCGGACCGGCCTCAGGGAGGGCGGCGAGCGCCTCGAGTTCGGCTTCCGTCTCGACCGTCAGGCCGAACCCGACAAAGCTGGCTGTCCCGGCTTTGCGAATGATGTAGCAGCAGGGGGCCGGGCCGGTGCCCCGCAGGAACGAAATCTCCGGTTCGCGTTCTGCGACGAGCAGGCCGAAATCCACGAGGAAGGCTTCGGCCCTGGCGACATCCGGCCGGTCGAAGATCAGATAGGCGAGTTCGCTCGCCTTGGCCGTGGGGCTCGGGTGACGGGCGGGGTGGGGTGTCGAGACCTTCAT
>DATGWU010000568.1:0-4399 GCA_035299345.1 Rhizobium sp. | reverse complement strand
GGTGTGAGCTCGGCGGTCTCGAAATCCTGCACCGGCGGAGGCTCGATCCCCATCAGGCGAGCCGCTTCGGCAACTACGTCCTGCGGCGGGCAGGGCTCGTTGTCCGTGACGTTGAACGTGCCGGCCGTGCGCTTTTCGGCGAGGAACAATACGGCGGAGGCGATGTCCTCGACACGGATACGGTTGAAGACCTGATCCTTCTTGACGAGTCTTCGGGCATTGCCGCGGGTGAGATTGACGAAGGGATTTCTGCCGGGCCCGTAAATGCCCGAAAGTCGCAGGATCGCCAGCGGTACGCCGCTTGCGGTAGCGAGTGAATGCCAGGCTTCCTCCGCCTGCAGACGCTCGACAGAACGCTGCGACACGGGGCGGCACGAAGTCCTTTCATCGACCCAGCCTCCGGCGTGGTCACCGTAGACGCCGACCGTCGACAGGTAGCCGATCCATTCGAGCCGAGGGAGATGTGCGCGCACCTCGTTCCCGAGCAGCGGAAGTAGGGGGTCACCCTTCTCACCGGGGGCGATCGACTGGACGAGGTGGGTGACACTCTGCATGGCCTCGATGAGTTCGCGGGAAAGCGATACTCCGTCGAACGGGAAGGGGTCGATCCCCGATGCCGCGAGTGTCTCCTTCTTTTCGAGACTCCGCGTCGTCCCGGCAACCTGGTGTCCCCTGGCGGCGGCAAGTGCACCGATTGCCTTTCCGGAGTAGCCGGCACCGAAGATCATCATCCGCATTGCCTCATCTCCCAAAGTCCCACTCGGCTTGTACGTCCGGATCCTGCTCTTGCGGCCGGTGGCCGAGTCGCAAGGCCTCGAAGGCTTTGCCGTCAAGCAACCGCGACAACGCCCATACGGCCATCCCGCGAACCTCCGGCGCGTCGTCATCAAGCAGTCGCCTGCACGGCTCCGCAAGCTCGGCTCGTGCGGAATTGCCGGCAGCGATCAAGAGGTTGCGGATGAAACGGTTCCGCCCGATCCTTTTCACCGGCGATCCGCTGAAAAGGCTTCGGAAGGCTGCGTCGTCGAGTGACAGCAAGTGCGCGATTTCCGGCTCTCTGAGGTCGTCGCGCGCCTTCAGCTTCATCTCACGGGCGGTCTCGGCAAACTTGTTCCAGGGGCAGGCGGCCAGACAGTCGTCGCAGCCGTAGACGCGATTGCCGAAAGCCGGCCGCAAGGCTCGATCGATCGGCCCCTTGTGCTCGATCGTAAGATAGGAGATGCACCGTCGGGCATCGATCCGGTACGGCGCGGGAAAGGCGGCCGTCGGACACGCGTCGAGGCAGGCGCGGCATGAGCCACAGTGGTCGGTTTCCGGTGGATCGACGTCGAGCTCCGCCGTGGTGAAAAGGCTTCCGAGGAAGAGCCAGGAGCCGTATTCGCGGCTCACCAGATTGGTGTGTTTGCCCTGCCAGCCAAGCCCGGCGGCCGCGGCCAGCGGCTTTTCCATGACGGGCGCCGTGTCGACGAAGACCTTCACGTCTGCATCGGCACGAGCCGCAAAGCGACCGGCGATCTCCTTCAGGCGGCCTTTCATGACGTCGTGATAGTCGCGGTTGCGGGCATAGACGGAGATTGCCGCCCTGTCCTTTTTCTCGAGAACGCTGCGCGGATCCTCTTCAGGACCATAATTCATGCCGAACATGACGATCGAACGAACGTCGCTCCAGAGCGCTTTCGGATCGGCACGACGCTCGCGCGTCTCCTCCATCCATCCCATTGTCCCGTGATAGCCGGCCTCGATATAGGCGGCGAGGCGCGCCGGCGCTTCCGGGATGCCGTTCGGTCCCGTAACGCGGCAGAGTTCGAAGCCCTGCGCAGTGGCCTCTTCACGGATGAAGGCAGTCAGGCGATGACGCAGGCGCGCGGCCTTGTCGTCCGTCGGTCTCTCCGGGGATCCGTTCGCGGACATGGCCGCTCCTCGTCAGAAATCCAGATCAGCGTAGTGCGATACCGGCGTCAGCCCGCGCACGCGCTCCGCGAGCAGCGGACGGAAGGACGGGCGGGACTTGAGCCGCTGGTACCACTCCTTGACGACAGGTGCTTCCGACCAGTCGATCTCGCCGAGATAGTCGAGAACGGAGATCGCTGCGGCGGCCGCAAGATCGGCATAACTCAGGCGATCTCCCGCCAGCCAGGGGCGGGAACCGGAGAGCCAGGCCAGATATTTCATGTGCTGCCGGATGTTGTTGCGTGCCGTGCGCAGTACCTTGCTGTCGGGTGCGCCGCCGCCGAGCCCGTTCGGGATCTGCAGCTTGTGAACGCGCTCCCGCACCAGAGGCCGGGTCACGTCCTGCTCCATTTTCTGCAGGAACCATTCGGTGAGACGGCGAATCTCGGCTCTCTGGAACGGGTCCTCGGCCAGCAGCCGGCGGTCGCGCTTCAGCACACCATGGGTTTCGTCCAGGAATTCGGAAATCACCGTCGGCCCGCAAAGCGCGCGCATATTGTCGTCAACATAGACCGGTAGCGTCCCCGCCGGATTGAGGGCGAGGAATTCCCTACGCTTTTCCCAGGTCTGCTCTTCCACTAGGTCGGCCGGGAAGCCGTATTCCGAAAGGACCAACCGGATGAACCGGGACGCGGTCGACATAGGATGATGATACAGTGTTGGCATTTTGTCCGCATTTTCTACTGCTGAGACGCCATGGCGACTGGACGCTTTTGCCCCGCCTCGTGCGGCTGGCCATAGCCACGGTCTCCAAGCTATAGGTTCTCGGCCCCTTCAATACAAGCGAATCAACCCTTTCGCCAGCGGCACCACAAGGACTTTTCATGGAAGACCAATCAATTGTCAGCGCTCTCCTTCTCGGCCTCATCGAGGGGCTGACGGAGTTCATTCCTGTTTCCTCCACCGCGCATGTGCTTCTTGCCGGGCACTTTCTCGGCTTCCGTTCGCCCGGCAACACCTTTGCGGTACTGATCCAGCTCGGCGCCATCCTGGCGATCCTCAGCGTTTATGCACAAAAGCTCGTCGGCATCGCGGTGACGCTGCCATCCAGCGCCCGCAGCCGACATTTCGTCTTGTCTATCTTGATTGCCTTCCTGCCGGCGGCGGTCATCGGAGCGCTCGCTCACGATTTCATCAAGTCCGTGCTCTTCGAAACGCCCGCGCTGATGTGCACTGTACTCATCCTCGGCGGTCTCGTGCTGCTCTGGATTGATCGTCAGGCGCTCACACCTCGATACACCGACGCGATGCAGTATTCCCTGCCGCTCGCCTTCAAGATCGGCCTTTGTCAATGCGTGGCGATGATCCCGGGTGTCTCCCGCTCGGGCGCGACGATCGTCGGCGCTCTGCTGCTCGGCGCGGACAAGCGGTCAGCGGCGGAGTTTTCCTTCTTTCTCGCGATGCCGACCATGGTCGGCGCCTTCACGCTCGATCTTTACAAGAACCGCAATGCGCTGAATTTCGACGACACCGCGCTCATCGCGATCGGCTTCGTCGCGGCCTTCGTCTCTGCCTTGCTGGTGGTCAAAAGCCTGCTCAACTATGTTTCGAAGCGTGGCTATGCATTTTTCGCCTGGTGGCGCATTGCCATCGGCGCCATGGGCCTGGCAGCGCTGGCTCTCGGATTCTGAGGCCGAGACCGGGCGCCCTGCGGGGCGCCCGAAGATTTCGACGCAGATCAGCGCGTCGTCGGGATCGACGCCGTGCTGCAGGGGTCGACGCCGTAGGCCGGTGCGCAGTTCGATTTGCCCGCGACGCCCGTCGAGGGCGCCATGAACGATCCTGCCATGATGACCAGTGCCGCACACGCAAAAAAGAGTGCGATAGACTTACCCATAAATCTGCCTCTCGGAAATGATGGTCTGCGTCCCGTCAGCGCAATGGCGAAGCGCCCGAACGCGGTGGACGATCTACGCATTGCCAGCAGTTTCTTCAATAGAAGATCTTGCTGAACCTTCGGTTAACAAAGGTAATTTGCCACTGCGTCATTTGTGCAACGCGGCAGTGGCGCGCACCTCAAGGAGGAGGCGTCACGCCTCCTTGCCGGCTCCGGTGAACTGCCCGTGCGGGCGGTACTGCACGAGGTAGGAGGGAAGGATCGATTCCAGCGTAACCGGAGTAATCCCCATCGCTTCGAGCGTGCGACCCTCGGTCCTGGCGGCTTCGGAGACGACATTGTCCTTCTTCAGAAGCTTCACCTGGTCGCCGGTGAGCGGTGGCTTGATGAAGGGCACGAGCGACATGATGCCGGCGACGAAGGAAGCCACGCCGAACGGCAGGCTCAGGAAGCCGCGACGGCGCTCGACCGTCGCCAGCATGACCTCCATGCATTCGCGGAAGGAGAGGACTTCCCGCCCGCCGAGTTCGTAGATCTTGCCTCGGGTGAGCTTGCCGTCCACGGAGCGGGCGACCGCTTCTGCGACGTCACAGACATGCACCGGCTGGAATC
>DATGWU010000567.1:0-5007 GCA_035299345.1 Rhizobium sp. | reverse complement strand
CGATCGCGACGGCGCTCGGCATTCCGGTCGACGTTCCGGCCGACGGTGACTTCGGTGCGGCCTTCGGCGCCGCCCGCCTCGGCCTGATTGCAGCGACCGGGGCGGACCCGCTTTCCGTCTGCACGGCGCCGAAGACGGCGGAGACGATCGAACCGGTCACCGGTCTGGCGGGTGCCTACGAGGACGCCTACCGGCGCTACCGGGCACTCTATCCGGCGATCCGGGCGCTCTGAGTTTTCCACCTCCCCCTTGAGGGGGGAGGTCGCCGCGAAGCGGCGGGTGGGGGTGAAAAGCCGCAGTCACCCCACCCCGGACCTGCGGTCCGACCCTCCCCCTCGAGGGGAGGGTGAACATTTCCAAAGGAGGACTACCCATGAGCACAGGCTTTTTCGGCGATATCGCCAAGGTGAAATACGAAGGTCCGGAGAGCACCAATCCGCTCGCCTTCCGCCACTACAACCCCGATGAAATCGTCGCCGGCAAGCGGATGGAGGATCATCTGCGCTTCGCGATCGCCTATTGGCACACCTTCACCTGGCCGGGCGGCGATCCCTTCGGCGGCCAGACCTTCCAGCGGCCGTGGTTCTCCGACACGATGGAAGCGGCGAAGCTCAAGGCGGATGTCGCCTTCGAGTTCTTCCAGCTCCTCGGCGTGCCCTACTATTGCTTCCATGACGCGGATGTGCGGCCGGAAGGCACGAACTTCGCGGAAAACACCCGCAATCTCAACGAGATCGTCGATTATTTCGAGAAGAAGCAGGCCGAGACCGGCGTCAAGCTGCTCTGGGGCACGGCGAACCTCTTTTCCAACCGCCGCTTCATGTCGGGCGCCGCCACCAATCCCGATCCGGACGTCTTCGCCTTCTCGGCGGCGACGGTGAAGACCTGCATGGATGCCACCCGGAGGCTCGGCGGCGAGAACTACGTGCTCTGGGGCGGTCGTGAGGGTTACGAGACACTGCTCAACACCGACCTGACGCGCGAACTCCACCAGCTCGGCCGCTTCCTCAACCTCGTCGTCGAGTACAAGTACAAGACCGGCTTCAAGGGCACGATCCTGATCGAGCCCAAGCCGCAGGAACCGACCAAGCACCAGTATGATTACGACGTCGCCACCGTCTATGCCTTCCTGCAGAAGAACGGGCTGGAAGACGAGGTGAAGGTCAATATCGAGCAGGGCCACGCGATCCTCGCCGGCCATTCCTTCGAGCACGAAATCGCCATGGCGAACGCCTTCGGCATCTTCGGTTCGATCGACATGAACCGCAACGACTACCAGTCCGGCTGGGATACCGACCAGTTCCCGAACAACGTTCCAGAAATGGCGCTCGCCTATTACCACATCCTCGCGGGGGGCGGCTTCAAGACCGGCGGCACGAACTTCGACGCCAAGCTGCGGCGCCAGTCGCTCGATCCGCAGGACCTGCTGATCGGCCATATCGGCGGCATGGACTGCTGCGCCCGCGGCGTGAAGGCGGCGGCGAAGATGATCGAGGACCGGGCGCTGTCGAAGCCGCTCGAGGAGCGCTACGCGAAATGGGAAAGCCCGGAAGCGCAGAAGATGCTGCGCGGCGAATATTCCCTCGACGAGATCGCCGGCATGGTGGACCGGGAAAACATCAATCCCGAGCCGAAGTCCGGCCGTCAGGAATATCTGGAGAACGTCGTCAACCGCTACGTCTGAGGCGGGAGACCAGAGCGAAAGGAAGGCCGGGGCGTGTATGCGCTCCGGCCCTGACCCACTGACAGAGACTGCCGCCGCTGCGGCTCCTCGTCCCCCGTCATGCCGGGCTTGACCCGGCATCCAGCCACGGCGCGTCTGCGCCGTGAAAGAGTCTTTCGGCGATCAAGGACTTGATCGCGCTGGATGCCGGCTCGAAGGCCGGCATGACGGCAACCTTGTGCGAGTGCCCGGATCGGCTGAAGTCTTGAGCGCTGGTTCGTCGGCAGTTTCGGTCAGAGCGTCGACAGCTCCGGCCTTCTGCTTTGGGGGAGGGCCCGCGTCATCCGATCGCCGTGATCTCCAGCTCCTGTCCGTTGATGGTTACGACGTCCCCGACCGCCTTGCCGAGAAGCACCGCCGCGACCGGGGAGACGTAGGAAATCGACCCGGCCTTCGGGTCGGCCTCGTCCTCGCCGACGATCCGGTAGGTCTGCACCCGCCCGTCGTCGCGCTCGAAGGTGACCCGGCTGCCGAAGGCGACCGTTTCCGTCGAGGCCGGCGGCGGGACGAGCTGGGCCGTGCGCACCCGCTCGGAAAAATAGCGGAGATCCCGCAAGGGGCTCGCCGATTGCCGGCGCCGCTCGTTGACGTCTTCGATCGTGTTGGCCGCCTCATAGGCCTCGCGGGCCTGTTGCAACTGGGCTTCCAGCGCCTTCAGGCCCGCCTCCGTCACGAGGTTCGGATGTGGCGATATCGGGCGGTCGGGCAAAAGCGTTTCCGATGCCGCCTCGGCACTCTCTTCCTTGACGAAAGCGACACTCAAACTCGATCTCCGTTCCGTTTCTCGCGGTGACAATGCTGCGCTCGGGGTGAGTGCCCCGGATGGCGAACAGATAGTCTATACGACAGGCGGGGTCGGGCGGGCAAATCGCGGGATAGGCGACCGGCTTTCGGGACGCAACAATTGTTACATCGGCGATTTGGCGAGAGGCGTAACCGTTCGGCGTCATCGATAGCGTCCACGGACGAGCGATGACCGATATCATCAGCTTATCAAGGACAAGGACAATGAAAAATCTTCTCCTCTCGCTCGCGGTCGGGCTTCCACTCGCATTCTCGGCGGCTGTTGCTTCGGCCGCCGAGCCCGCTCTCCCGCATTTCGACAAGGCACACACCGCGATCGTCATCACCGATCCGCAGAACGACTTTCTGGCCGAGAACGGAAAGCTCTACGGTCTTCTCGCCGATAATCTCAAGGAACTCGGCACGATCAAGAACATCGAGACGCTGATGGCGACGGCCAAGTCGAGCGGCGTCGCGCTCGCCGTCGATCCGCTGGTCTACAACGCACTCGACGTGGACTGGTCGCAGGCGGGGGCCTTGCAGCGCCAGCTCCTCGACATGAAGGCGCTGCAGCGCGTGTCGCTCAACGATCCCAAGGGCTTCGAAGGATCCGGTGCCGATTTCTACGAGCCGTACAAGACCTATATCTACGACGGCAAGACAATCGTTGTGGCTCCGCACAAGATGTACGGGCCGGAAAGCAATGACCTGATCTACCAGCTTCGTGCCCGCGGCATCGACACCGTCATCCTCGGCGGCATGGTCGCGAACCTTTGCGTAGACTCCCACATGCGCGCGCTGATGGAAAACGGCTTCAAGGTCTATGTCGTGAAGGATGCCGTCGCGGCTCCGGGCGCCGATGCCTACAACGCCGCGCTCGTCAACTACGGCATGATCGCCAACGGCGTCCTGACCACAAAGGACGCCGTGGACGCGCTGCGCAACTAGACCGAAATCAGTCGGTCAGCGGCGCTCGGACTCGTCCGGGCGCCGTGCCGCATCGAGGCGCCGCAGGCCACAGAGGCAAGGCCGTCTCGTCTTCGGCCGCAGCGATTTTCATGAGTCTCCGCTTGTCCAGCAGCAGTATCCGGCGCGGCGCGGTTGCGACGAGCCCCTGACTTGCGAGATGGCGCAGAAGGCGGGCCACGACTTCACGAATGGTTCCCAGATGCCGCGCCAGCTTCTCCTGAGACAAATGGACAGTTCCGTTCTCATCGGCGTGCGCTAGAAGCAGAAGGATGAGCCTCTGTTCCTGCGGCAGGCGCATGGTCCGCTCCAACAACTTCTGCAACTCGAAGACCCGTTCCGAAAGCTGCTCGAAGAGGAAACGCTGTGCGGACGGCTCGCCGGCGAACAGCTCACGAAAAAGTGGCCCCGGAACCGTGAGAATCTCGACGCCGTCTGCCTCGGCCTCTGCCCACGCGGGGTACGGGATTTCGGTGAACAGGCTGTTCAAAGCCAGGATACAGCTCTGTCCGGCTTCGATCCAATAGAGGGTTCCTTCGCGACCGTCGGCGTCAAGATAGTAGACGCGAATACTGCCGGAGCGGATGAGATAAACGCCGTCCACCACGTCGCCGAGGCGTAGAACGCTGGCCGTGGATGGCAAGGCCGTCAGCGTGATCTTGGAACTGAGACGCTTGCGCGTTTCCGGACGCATTTCGCGAATGAAGGCGAAATCATCCAGCGCCTCAACTGGACACGGCATTCCCGCTTGTCTCTCCGGCAATGGGCTTGGACTTTGCTTTTTCTAGCCTGTCTGCGCCAGCCTGGAATGACCTGCATCAAATCACCGGCTGCGTTGCGTGATCGCAACTCTAACTACGCCGGCCTGCTCCCAGTCACCGCCTCGCCGGCGCCGTCACCGAGCCCCGGACGACGAGATCCGGCATGATCAGGATTTCCTTCGGCTCGGAAAGCGGCGTGGCGAGCGTTTCGAGGAGTAGGGCCATGGCCTGGCGGCCGATTGCCGTGCGCGGCTGGCGGATCGTGGTGAGTGCCGGGTTCAGGTAGGTGGCCTGCGGGACGTCGTCGAAGCCGATGACGGAGAAGTCGCGCGGCAAGTCGTAGCCGCGGGCGGCGAGCCCGTTCATAACGCCGACGGCGGTCGCGTCGTTGACGCACATGAAGGCCGTCGGCAGCGTGTCGCGCATGAAGAGCTGTTCGAGGCCGAGCCGGCCGCTTTCCGTCGTGCCGTCGCCCTCGACGATGATCCGCTTGTCGGCCGGAATGCGTGCTGCATTGAGCGCGAAATCATAGCCCTCGCGACGGCGGGCCTGGCCGAGCCGCGTCTTCGAATCGCCGATGAAGGCAATCGAGCGATGGCCGGCCGAAAGCAGGTATTCGGCCGCCTTGCGGGCGCCGGCCACGTCGTCCACACCGACATACGAGGTTCTGGCGCCGAAAACCGGTTCGAACACGGCGACGGTCGGCGGCAGCCGCTGGCCGAGCGCCTGATGGCCGAAGGGTTCGTGGCCGGTGAAGAGCACGAGGCCGGCCGC
>DATGWU010000566.1:0-2564 GCA_035299345.1 Rhizobium sp. | reverse complement strand
CGATCGCGCCGCAGGAGACACCGTTGCGGGCACCGAGGCTGCCGTCGCCGTTCACCATGAACTTCGGCACGATGAAGAGCGAAATGCCCTTGGTGCCCTCCGGCGCGCCTTCGATGCGGGCGAGCACGAGATGGATGATGTTCTCGGTCATGCCGTGTTCGCCGGCAGAGATGAAGATCTTCTGGCCGGAGATCTTGTAAGAGCCGTCGCTGTTCGGCACCGCCTTGGTGCGCAGCAGGCCGAGGTCTGTGCCACAGTGCGGCTCGGTCAGGTTCATGGTGCCGGACCAGGTGCCTTCAACCATCTTCGGCAGATAGGTCTGCTTCTGGGCGTCGGAACCGTGAACAAGGATGGCAGCGATCGCGCCCTGCGTCAGGCCCGGATACATCATCAGCGCCATGTTGGCGGACGACATGTATTCGCCGACGGCCGCGTGCAGGGTGTAGGGAAGCCCCTGCCCGCCGAATTCCTGCGGCACGGCCAGGCCGATCCAGCCGCCCTGGCAATAGGCGTCATAGGCCTCCTTGAAGCCCTTCGGCACGGTGACGTTGCCTTTGTCGTCGCGCTTGCAGCCTTCCTGGTCGCCGGAGAGATTGAGCGGGAACAGCTCCTCTTCCGCCAGTTTCGCGGCCTCGCCGACGATCGCCTCGACCATGTCCGGGCTTGCCTCCTCGAAGCCGGGCAGGTTGTGGTAGCGTTCGAGGCCGAGCACGTCGTTGAGCACGAAAAGCGTATCGTTAACCGGGGCCTTGTAGACGGGCATGTGTCATCTTCCTCCGAGACTGTTCGGGACAGCGGTTTCGTCGCTATAATATTGACGTTTGCGTAAACGTCAATTCTTCGTCCATGCAAATTTCGCCGTGCCTGCGCAGGAGCGGTATGAGCCCCGACGGTGGCGCCCGAGCGCCGCGGAAATCTTACAAAACGTTAAAAAAGACAGGTCCGGTTAACGGCTTGTTTACCACGTTTCGCGAAATGTAGACGGTGAAGCGTGATGATCCGGGGGTGCGCTGCCGAGCGTCTGGGTGTCAGGAGACTGCACAGCAAGGACTTCGAAGCCGAAAAGACATCGACGACGCCACCGCCGTCAGCCACGCCGAGAAGCCAAACCCGCCAGGGGCGGGCAATTTCGAAGCGAGCACGAACATGAACGGATCGCGATCCAATCCTTCCCGCCCCGGCGGCTCATCCTCGCTGGATGCGCTGAGCCGTACCATCGAGGGGCTGGAGGCACGCATCGAAGGGCTCATGAACAACAACCCGCGCGGCGGACGACCTTCGCAGGAGCCCCGCCGCGACTTCGCTCCCGAGAACCGCGATTTTCGCGAGCGCGATCCGCTCGCCGAAATCCGGCAACGCCAGCGCGCACTCGAGGAAGGCCGCGGACGACCTTCCGAGCCGCGCTCGCAGGAACGCTACGCCGATCGTACGGCACCCGCCCAGCGCTTCACCCCGCAGCAGCCACCGGCACGCAGCCAGCCGGACGCGAGTCGCGAAATCAGCCAGGCGCTCCTCGGCCTGCGGCAGGATCTGAAACACGACATCTCCGAAAGCCTCGCAGCCGAGATCGGTGCTCTCCGCTCGGAGATGCGCAGCATCCGCGCCCTTGCCGAAGACAGACGCCCCGCTGAGGACATGCGCCACGACATTGCCAGGCTCGCCGACGGAATCAGCGAACTCGGCCGATATCAGGCACCGGGCACCGAACGGCTGCAGGCGGAATTCGAGGAATTGCGCTCGCTGATGGACGGGCTCGCACGCGAGGATTCCGTGCGCCATATCGAGCGCCGCTGGGATGATCTCGAAGAACGTCTCGACGGTCTCGATGCCGGCGCACTGCGCTCAGAGCTCCTCTCCCTCGCCGACCGTCTCGACGACATCAAGCGTCACCTCGGCAATATCGGCGACCATGGTGCGATCCGTGCCCTTGAAGACAAACTGGTAACCGTCGCCACCGCACTCGAACATATCGGCGCGCATATCGATCCCAGTGAGCGCATGCTGATGGAGCAGTTCGCGGGCATCGACATGCGGCTCGACGAGATCACCCGAGCCATCGCCGCCGGAACCCGCCACTCCGGCGCCGGCTCGGACGCCGTTTCGATCGGCCGCATCGAGGATCGCATCGCCGGCATCGCCCAGCAGATCGAGGCGATTGCCGGACGCGCCTTCGAGCAGCAGGACCCGACGACCGACCTCGGCCTTCGCCTGGAGGCTCTCACCGCCCGCATCGAGGAACTCGGCACGCAGCAGACGGCGCGTCGGCTCGAGGAGCGCCTCGACCAGCTTTCCGACCTGCTCGAACGCGGCCAGCAGGGCGGCCCGCAGCCCGAGCTCACGGGCTACCTCGCCGACATCTCCCGCAAGATCGACGCCCTCGACCAGGGCGCGGTCAGTGAACGGCTGGCGGATCGTCTCGACGTGCTCGCCGAGCGGATAAGCTCCCTTGCGGTTCCCGCGCCGACGGGCTCTGCCGGCGATTTCGCATTCCGTGAACTCGAACAGCGGCTCAATACGATCGTCGACCGGCTGGAAGAGACGGCCGTCGCCCCCGCGCAGGACAC
>DATGWU010000565.1:0-2726 GCA_035299345.1 Rhizobium sp. | reverse complement strand
ATTTCCGCACGCTGTTCGCGCGGCTGTTCAACGGCGGCAAGGCGCATCTCGAACTCATCGACAGCGACGATCCGCTCGAAGCCGGGCTCGAGATCATGGCCCAGCCGCCGGGCAAGAAGCTCGCCTCGCTCACCCTGCTGTCGGGCGGCGAACAGGCGCTGACCGCGATCGCGCTTATCTTCGCGCTATTTCTCACCAACCCTGCGCCGATCTGCGTGCTCGACGAAGTCGATGCGCCGCTGGACGATGCCAATGTCGAGCGCTTCTGCGATCTGCTCGACCGGATGACGCGCGAGACCGCGACCCGCTACCTGATTGTCACCCACAATGCGGTGACCATGGCGCGCATGCATCGGCTGTTCGGGGTGACGATGGTCGAACGCGGGGTCAGCCGCCTCGTCTCGGTGGATCTCGGAGCAGCGGAGGAATTGCTCGCGGCAGAATAGGCGAGCTCGGCCACCGGTCATGATTGCCAAGCTTGACCGATCCGGGCGGCGGACGGATAATGGCGTGATCCTGCCGGGAGTAAGGTGTGATGGTCCTCTGATCTGACATGGCGTGCGGCCCTGACTGCGCGCAGCGGCGACCCCATTAGTGTCGCCACAGGTAATCCCGCTTCACGAAAGACACATCATGGCCAGACTGTCAGGCAAGCAGGCGCTTGTCACCGGCGGGGCGCGCGGCATTGGCGCCGCGATCGCCGCTGCCTTCATCGGCGAGGGCGCGGACGTCCTCATCACCGACATCGATGCGGAGCGCGGCGCTGCCACCGCCGCACGGATCGGCGCCCAGTTCCACGCAATGGATGTCGCCGACGAGGGTGCGTGGGATGAGCTGCTGGAAATCCGCCCGCGCATCGACGTGGTCGTCAACAATGCCGGAATCACAGGGTTCGAGGACCGACAGGCGGCGCACGATCCCGAGCATGCCAGCCTCACCGAATGGCGGCGGGTGCATGCCACCAACCTCGACGGCACTTTCCTCGGCTGCCGCTACGCCATCCGGGCGATGCGGGCGAACGGCGGGCGGGGATCGATCATCAACCTGTCCTCGCGGTCGGGGATGGTGGGCGTGCCGGGCGCGGCGGCCTATGCCTCGTCCAAGGCGGCGATCCGCAACCACAGCAAGAGCGTGGCGCTCTATTGCGCGGCGCAGGGCCTCGCCATCCGTTGCAACTCGCTGCATCCGGGTGCGATCCTGACCGAAATGTGGGAGGCGCTGATCGGCGATGCGCCGGGCCGCGAGGAGCGGATGGCAGCGATGGTCGCGGATACGCCGCTCAAGCGGTTCGGCACGGTCGAGGAAGTCGCCGCCGTCGCGGTCATGCTGGCGAGCGACGAGGCGGCCTATGTGACCGGTGCCGAGATTGCCATCGACGGCGGGCTGACTGCCGGGACGGCTGCGTCGCCGGGGGATTGAATAGAGGTTGCACGAAAAGGCCCCGCGCCGGTGGGCGCGGGGCCTGTTGCTTCGTCCGTCGATCCTACAGGAGGAGCGGCGTTCCGTTAGCGATCAATCGTCGCCCTTGAGGAAGGCGGGGACATGGCCGCTGTCTTCGGGGCCGTCGTTGCGCTCGCGGCGCGGTCCGCGATCGCCACGGTCGCCGCGCGGGCCACGGTCGCGGTCACCGCCACGGTCACCACCGGGACGGCGACGGCCACCGCGGTCGTCGCGACCGCCACGGTCACCACGGTCGCCACGCGGACCACGGTCGCCACCTTCACGCGGTTCGCGCGGAGGACGGGTGTCCTCGAGTTCCTCGCCGGTTTCCTGATCAACGACGCGCATCGACAGGCGAACCTTGCCGCGCGGATCGACTTCGAGAACCTTGACCTTCACTTCCTGGCCTTCGGAGACGACGTCGCTCACCTTCTCGACGCGCTCGTTGCGCATCTCGGAGACGTGGACGAGACCGTCCTTGCCGCCCATGAAGTTCACGAAGGCGCCGAAATCGACGATGTTCACGACCTTGCCGTTGTAGATCTTGCCGACCTCGGGCTCCTCGACGATGCCCTTGATCCAGTTCATCGCGGCTTCGATCTGCTTCACGTCGGACGAGCTGATCTTGATCACGCCTTCGTCGTCGATGTCGACCTTGGCACCGGTGGTCGCGACGATCTCGCGGATCACCTTGCCGCCCGTGCCGATAACGTCGCGGATCTTCGACTTGTCGATCTGCATCGTTTCGATGCGCGGGGCATGCGCCGACAGTTCGGTGCGGACCTCGCCCAGTGCCTTGGCCATCTCACCCAGGATGTGCGCGCGGCCTTCCTTGGCCTGCGCCAGCGCCTTTTCGAAGATTTCCTGCGTGATGCCGGCAACCTTGATGTCCATCTGCATCGTGGTGATGCCGTTGGCAGTCCCCGCGACCTTGAAGTCCATGTCACCGAGATGGTCCTCGGCGCCCTGGATGTCGGTGAGGATGACGTAGTCCTCCCCCTCCTTGACGAGGCCCATCGCGATGCCCGAGACCGGCGCCTTGATCGGCACGCCGGCGTCCATCAGCGACATCGTCGAGCCGCAGACCGACGCCATCGAGCTCGAGCCGTTCGACTCGAGCGTCTCGGAGACGAGACGGATGGTGTACGGGAACTTCGCCTCGTCCGGCATCACGTAGCGCAGCGCGCGCTCGGCGAGCACGCCGTGGCCGATCTCGCGCCGGCCCGGGCCGCGCAGGAACTTCACCTCGCCCACGGAGAACGGCGGGAAATTGTAGTGCAGCATGA
>DATGWU010000564.1:0-4597 GCA_035299345.1 Rhizobium sp. | reverse complement strand
GCTCGGGCTCGACGTCACCGACGATGTCGCCCTTGAAGCCGGGCTGTCGGCGCTCATGGCCCGCCATGGACGCATCGACATCCTGCACAATCACGCCGGCGCGCAGGTTGCCGGCGACCTTGAGCATGTCGCGATCGAGGGCTTCGACCGCTCGTGGAACCTCAATGTCCGGGCACACTTCATGGCCGCTCGCTTTGTCACGCCGATGATGAAACGTCAGGGATCCGGCGTCATCCTCAATACTTCGTCATCGTCCGGTGTGCTCTACGACCGCGAGATGATCGCCTATACGACGACCAAGCACGCCGTGATCGCCATGACCCGCCAGATGGCCGGGGACTATGCGCGGTTCGGCATTCGCGTCAATGCGCTCTGCCCCGGCTGGGTCGACACGCCCTTCAACATACCCTTCATCGAGCAGATGGGCGGCAGAGATGCGATCGAGGCCTATGTGCGCGAAAAGGTGCCGATGGGCCGCTGGGCAAGCGTCGAGGAGATCGCCGAATCCGTCCTCTTCCTTGTGTCCTCGCGCTCGTCCTACGTGACCGGCCAGATCCTGGTGGTCGACGGCGGTGAAACCGTCGTCTGACGAGGAGCGTGCTCCTCGTCATCGTGACGACACCCGCACCGGTGAGAGTCCGGTTGCGGACTTGTCTAGAAGTTTCTGGCGTATTTGTAGACGGTGTTGCGCGACACGCCGAGCGTCCGGGCCGTTAGGCTGATGTTGTTGCCGTTGCTGCGCAGCATTTCCGTGACTTCCCGGCCGATCTTGGTGCGCAAGGAATGGGTCTCACGGCCGTCGCCGTCTCCCGGGTGGCCGAGCAGGTCGAGAACATCGGGAGGTACGATCCTGTTTCCCTCGGCGGCCATCACCAGCTGCAGCAGGGCCGAGCGCAGTTCGCGCATGTTTCCGCGCCAGCCGAATGCTGCCATCAGCGTCGCGGCGGCGGGATCGATCTGCGTGCCCGGCGAAATCTCTGCCAGCATGCTGTCGAGCACGGCGCCGAAATCGGTTCGGTCGCGCAGCGCCGGCAGCTCCAGACGAATGACGCCAAGGCGATAGAACAGATCCTCCCGGAAGCGCTTGGTGGCGATCGCCTCCTCGAGGTCGACATTGGTGGCGGCGACGATCTGGGTATCGACCTTGCGCACCTGATGGCCGCCGACCGGACGGACCTCGGAACTGTCGAGGAAGCGCAACAGCGCCACCTGGCTCGACAGCGGCATGTCGCCGATCTCGTCGAGGAACAGCGTGCCGCGATCGGCGGCGATGGCCAGCCCCTCGGCGCCCGTGCGCTGGGCTCCGGTGAATGCGCCGCCGACATAGCCGAAGAGTTCGGCCTCTAACAGATGTTCGGGCAGTGCGCCGCAATTGATGGCGATGAAGCTCCCCTGGCGCCGGCTTGCCTTGTGGATATGGCGTGCCAGGATTTCCTTGCCGGTGCCGCTTTCGCCGCGGATCAGGAAAGGCGGCTTGAAGCGGACGGCGCGCGCTATCTTGTCCAGTTGCTGGCGCACGACCGCGTCGTTGGCGACGAAGTCGGGCTTTGCCGACGGCGGAAGGCCGCCGACGGCCGCATCGGCGCCGGCTGGTTTTCCGGCTTGGGGCAGGCGCTTCTCGAAGCTGTGGCGATTGCGCCAGTGGACGGCGTAGCGGCTGCCGAAACCATCGCGCAGCGTCGGCTGTCGGCTGTTCGACATCTCCGCCAGAGCCAGATCGAACGGAGTGTCGAAGATGGCGTCGAATTCCGTGCCGGGGCGCAGCGAGATGCCGCGCAGGATTTCCCGTGCGCGCTTGTTGACCGCCACCAGCCGTCCGCTGGCATCGAACGAGACAAGCCCGCCGCTGACCGAATTCAGCAGTTCCCAGCGGGAATGAAACAGCACGACGATGTGCTTTTCCTGCTGGGCGAGAAACAGTGAGTTCTCGATATGGGTGGCGGCCATGCGCATCAGCGCCAGGGTATGGCTGTGGCGTGCGCTGCAATCGGACGAGGCGTCGAGCACGCCGGCAAGTTCACCGTCGGAATGCAGGATCGGCGCGGCAAAACAGCTGACGTCGGAATAGGCGGCGAAGAAGTGCTCCTCGCCGTGAACGATCAGCGGCTGGCGACCGGCCGCGCAGGTTCCCAGAGCATTGGTGCCGCGCAGGCTTTCCTTCCACACGGCGCCCGGCACGATGCCCCGACCCGGTCTGCTGGACTGGAAGTCACCGTCGGCGATGGTATCGAGCACCGTTCCCTCGGCATTGCCGAAGGCAATCAGGAAATTGCTCCCGGCAATCTGCTGATAGAGCGAGTGCATTTCGGCCACGGCAAAGCGATGGGTCAGCTCATCGCGCTCGCGCAACTGCTTGAGCTCCCGCATGCCAATCTGGAGCGGTGGCGGCGTCACCCGCGGATCGAGCCCGGATTCGATGCAGCGCTGCCAACTCTCGGCGATCTGCGGGTTGACGAGATTGCCGTCGACCTGACCACCCTGCATCAACGTGATCCTGAGCCTCTTCAGGCGCTCAGTCCGTGAAAGCATCTGTCTGTTCCCCCCGGACAACGCCTCTCCTCAGGCTTTTCAAGGGTTTTATCCCTTTCTGTCCGGACCTCAGTGGACCAATTTTCGCTCCCGCTGGCAAGTGTTCATGATTTGAACAGCTGAAGTCCCGCCGCTGTTGCGGGCCTGAACATCATGCGCTGCCGCGAGCGCACTGCACCAAAACCTCATCTCTATGATTTTGCTCATCTCACTCAGATGAACAGGCAGTTGGCACGGCAACTGCAGTGAGAAAGGCGAAATGACAATGCGCCGAGTGAGGAGGCTTAGGAATGAAGGCAGCAGTTCTGCACGAATATGACGAGAAGCTCGAGAAGAGCGAATTCGTAGTTTACGAGGATGTTCCCGATCCCCGTATCGAGGGGCCAAACGATGTGATCGTGCGGATCGGCGGGGCGGGCGTCTGCCGCACCGACCTGCACGTCATCGAAGGTCTGTGGCGCAACAATTCCGACGTTCAGCTGCCCTATATCATGGGGCACGAAAACGCCGGATGGGTCGAGGAGGTCGGTCCGGGCGTCACGCACTTCAAGCCGGGCGATGCGGTGATCTGCCATCCGCTGGTCACCTCGGGCCATTGCCTTGCCTGCCGGCGCGGCAACGACATGCACGCCGAGGAGAGTTCCTTTCCCGGCATCAACGCCAACGGCGGCTATGCCGAATACCTGCGGACCGGCGCACGCTCGCTGATCAAGCTGCCGAAGACGCTCGCGCCGAAAGATGTGGCGCCCTACACCGATGCCGGCCTCACCGCCTACCGCGCCTGCAAGAAGGCCGCTCAACATCTGCTGCCGGGCCAATATGTCGTAGTGATCGGCGTCGGTGGGCTTGGTCATATCGGCGTCCAGGTACTGAAATCGCTCTGTGCGGCGAAGGTGATCGCCGTCGACCGGTCGAAGGAAGCCCTGGAGCTTGCCGCCAAGTGCGGCGCCGACGAACTGGTACTCGCCAATGGCGAACAGGTCGACAAGGTGTTGGCGCTGACCGGCGGCTGGGGCGCGGAGGCGGTCATCGACTTCGTCGGCGAAGGTAGCGCCATTACCGAAGGTCTGGAAATGACGCGAAGTGACGGCGCCTACTACATCGTCGGCTATGGCGGAAAGCTCGAGATTCCGACCATCGACATGATCACGTCGGAAAAGCGGATCGTCGGCAATCTCGTCGGCACCTATCCCGAACTGGTCGAACTCATGGCCCTTGCCGATCAGGGCAAGGTTCATCTTGCAACGGCGGAATACCGGCTGGTCGATGCCAATCGCGCCCTGCTCGACCTTCACCACGGCAAGATTCACGGTCGCGCAGTGCTTATTCCTTGAGGAAGAGGCGGCTTTGGCCGGCAAGGATTCTAAACTTGGGAGAGAGAACATGACATTGAAGACATTGCTTCTGACCGCCAGCACGCTTGCGCTGGCGGCCGCCGCGGCACCCGCCATGGCAGCCGATTACAGCCGCTTCGGCATTCCGGCCGACCTGCCGGGAACCTGCTCCTACGAGGCCATCGACGCCAAGGACTATTCCGGCCGCACGCTCAACATCATCACCCATGCCGTTCCGGTGATCGGCGAGCCGACCGCACTTCATGCCAAACAGTTCGAGGAACTGACCGGTGCCAAGGTGAGCGTTGTGCACGTGCCGTTCGGCGACCTGTTTCAGCGCATCCTGATCCCATTCCAGACGGGACAGAATGCCTATGACGTGCTGTTCTACGGCTCGCTGTGGATCGGCGACCTCAACCCCTTCCTCGCCCCCGTTCCGGATGCCTATCGCGAGTCGACCGGCATGAAGGACGTCACCCGCAACTACATCGACGTCGCCAAGTGGGGCGACCAAATGGTGCAGTACCCGATCGACGGCGACCGGCATTATCTGAAATACCGCGCCGACATGTTCGAGAACCCCGAGATGCAGGCGAAGTTCAAGGAAGCGACCGGCCGCGACCTGACCGTACCCGCCACCTGGGAAGAATATAATGAAGTCGCCAAGGTCTTCTCCGGCTGGGACTGGGACGGCGACGGCAATCCCAATTACGGCTCGGCGGAAGTCGCCAAGC
>DATGWU010000563.1:0-8096 GCA_035299345.1 Rhizobium sp. | reverse complement strand
ACGTCTTCGTTGCGCACGACCTCCGGCCTGTCGCCATCGACGATCGCGCCCATGGCGACCTCCGGCTGGAATGGCACGCCGATCTTGCGCACGAGCAGAAGATCGAGCGGCAGGCCGAGCGCCCGTGCGACGGGCAGGCCGACCTCGACGCCGCCCCGCGGCAGCGCCAGCACGACAGCGTCCGTACCGCGATAGGCGGCAAGCACCGTGGCGAGCCGTTCGCCCGCCTCTTCCCGATCGGCAAAGGACATGGGGCCATCTCCCTTCGAAGAGCAGCTTGCACGTTCGAACCGCAAGCATAGCGCCACCGACGGGCTCGCCGCAATCGCGCGATCGCCGCGATGGCTTAGCCTGCCGAACCGCTGGTCTCGCCGCGCCCCCAGGCTTCGGCCCAATCCATCAGACGCAGCATGTCGCGCTTCAGCTGCTCCTGGCGGACGATTACATCCGCATGTTCGAGATTGCTGCGCGGATCGTAGAAGGTCGCGATCTCCGCCCCGGCGGCGCGACGTGCCGCTTCGAGCTGTGCCTTCAGGGCGCCGACCTCGGCCTTGGTTTCAAAGTAGCGCTTCATCACCCGGATCAGGGTGACGTCGTCTTCAGAAATATCCAAGGGTTACCTCCCTCATGCTTCTTATTCGAGCGGGCTCTCTCATCCGATTCGGACGACAAAGTCACGGCGGGAATTCCGCGCGGCCGGTCCTCGCCGAGCGCCTTCCTTGTCCCCGGCAGCCAAGATCACGGCATTTTCAGGCGAAAAATGGGCAGAATGCTACCTGTTGCAATCCTGCACGGCTGCGCGAAAATCGGCTGCCCGGTGCGGGCAGCCGTTCCGCTGCGCCCGCACGCAGGAGGAAGACGGAGGAGGACCGCATGGAGAGCGACGGTTTCGATCTCGAACGCTTCATCGAGGCGCAGGCACCGGTCTATGCCGACGTGCTCCGGGAGTTGCGCGAGGGCCGCAAGCGGACGCACTGGATGTGGTTCGTCTTTCCGCAGCTCTCCGGCCTCGGCCACTCGCCGATGGCGCAATATTATGGCATCGCCTCGCTCGACGAAGCCCGCGCCTATCTCGCCCATCCGCTGCTCGGCCTACGGCTGACGGAATGCGTCGAAGCCGCTCTCACGCATCCCGAGCGGAGCGCGAACGCGATCTTCGGCGCGCCCGACGACGCCAAGTTCCGTTCGTGCCTGACGCTCTTTCTGGCGGCGGATGCCGCGGATCACCCTTTCGGCGAGGCGCTCCGGCATTTCTACGGCAGTCCGGACCCGCGCACGCTCTCGCTTCTCGGGCAGGAGAAATAGCGGCGAGGCCGGGACGAGCATGCGCCCGGACCAAGCGACGGTCACGGCACGGCGATTTCGGGAAATGTTCAAAAGGAGAAAATGGTACGGTTGGTGGGAATCGAACCTACGACCTCAGGTGCCACAAACCTGCGCTCTAACCAACTGAGCTACAACCGCACAACCAGCGTCCAGGGGACGTTGTAGGGGGTCACATACGAGCACTCGGCGATTTTTTCAAGCCCTTTTCGACATGGACAAAAAAAGACCGGAGCAAAGCCCCGGTCCTTTTATTCCGATGATGCGGATAGGCTCTGATCAGGCAACCTTCAGCGAGGACATGGCCTTGTCGGCGGCTTCCTTGCCCTGCTTGGTGACGGTCTCGGCAACTTTCTTGGCGGCTTCCTGCATGGCCTTCGCCTGCTCGACGGTCACCTCGGCCTGCTTGCGCAGGAACGCGGTCTGGAGTTCGACGAGTTCGGCAACCGACTTCACGCCGAGCAGGGCTTCCATGTGCGAGAGCGACATGTCGGCGTTGGTGCGCAGGGCTTCGATGGCCTTGAGGCCGAGTTCGACGGTACCGGCCTGGGCGGTCTGCATCGTGTTCTCGACTGTCTTGCTGGCTTCCTCGGCGGCGGTCTTCATCTTGGCATAGGCGTCCTTCGACTGGGCGGCGCCCTTTTCGGCGAAGTCGCGGAAGGTCTCGGTGAACTTCGACGGGTCGAAGGCCGAGAAGGAGAAGACGTCGCTGTTCTTTGCATTTGCCATTTCAATGCACTCCTTTGTTGGGACCGCTGATGTGTCCCGAATTGTTTGGATGTCCCTTATATAGCATCTCCTCTTGTGCATTGCAACATTTTTGTGCGTCGCACAATGAACGGAACGATTAACCGTGTTTTCCGAAAGCGACCTGTCGCGCTGGACCCTCGCGGCGGCCGGAGATATTAAAAATCTGTTAATTGCCGAACAGTGCGGCGGTTGCTAACTTAGGTCCATCATGCCCGTTCAGCAGTACCCGTTCATCGACGTCGCCGTGCACGAGAGTGTCCGCGGGCGCTTTGCGCGCGGCGAGGCCCTGGTGCTGTTTTCCGCCGGGCTCGACCAGGTGCTGTGGGCGAACGGCGCGGGCGCGCACTTCTTCGGCAACGGCTCCATCTACGACTTTCTCGACCAGGGACCGGATCGGAGCGACCTCGCCTTTCGCCAGATCGAATCGACGGCGAGGCAGTTGCAGAAGGTCGGCGAGCAGCGTTCGCTGCTTCTCCGCCTGACCCAGGGTTTCCAGCGCGTCCCCGTCCAGGCGACGGCCGAGATGGTCGAGATCCGCGCCGGAGAGCCCGTGGTCCTGCTTGCAATCCCGCCGACCGGCCGACGGCCGAGTGTCGACGAATGCGCCAGCGACATGCTGACCGGGCTCGACGACCCGGACACGCACATGGCAATGATTGCTGCCGACGGCCGGATCGTCGCCGCCTCGCCCGCCTTTTCGGGCCTGTCGATCACTCCACAGACGGCACGCACGCTGATGGCGCTCGTCGATGCCGACCGCAACCGGCTGGTGAAGCGGCCGATTCCGACCGGCCGTGGCTATCTGCCGGCGGCGATCGGCAAGGTCGCCGACGAACCGCCGCTCTATCTCCTCTTCGCCGTGGAGACGATCCTCGGCAATCTCGATCCGAGCGAAGGCTTCGACGAGCCCGTGACGGAAGCGCCGACGGCCGAAGAACCACCGGTCGAGGATACCGCAACCGCTTACGGTGCCGTGGTCGACGCGATCGGCGACATCGAGGAGATCGAAACGGCGCCCGAGGTCCTGACACCCGACGCGGAAGGCGCAGAGACGGAAGAGGTCACGGCGGAAGAAATCGCCCCTCTCGTCGCGGACGCTTCGGAAGCACCGGCCGAAGAAGCCATGACATCCGTCGAACCGCAAGCTACGGTGGAAGAACCGCGCGAAGAAGCGGAGCTTCCGGCCGCCGTTGAGAAGGCTGCCGCACCCGAAGTGCATGCGACCACGTCCGAGACGAAATCCGGCGACGGCTTCATCTACCGTCCAAGCAATCGCGCCTCCCGCTTCGTCTGGAAAATCGATGCCGAAGGCCGTTTCAGCGAAGTCTCCAAGGAATTTGCCGAAGCCGTCGGACCGCATTCGGCGGCGATCGAAGGGCGGTCGTTCGTCGAGGTCGCGCAGACGTTCAACCTCGATCCAGAGGGAAAGATCGCCGACCTCCTGAAGCGTCGCGACACGTGGTCCGGGCGCTCGGTTTCCTGGCCGGTGGAAGGCACGACCTTGCGTGTGCCCGTCGATCTCGCCGCCCTTCCGACTTATGATCGCAACCGCGATTTCGACGGCTTCCGCGGCTTCGGTATCGTGCGGCTGGCGGACGCTGTGGTGGACCCCGCCGGCACCGGCCTGACGCTCGGCGCTCCTTCCGAAGAGACATCGCCGGCGGTCGCAGAGCCCGCAGCCGCCGAGCCGTCGGATACCACCCTTCCGACGCAGACCGCGGCGGAAGAAGAGGAACTGCTCCTTCCTGTAAATGAGCCTCCGGCGCTTCTCATCTCCGAGACACCCGGCAAGCGGCATTCCGACAAGGTGGTGCAGCTCGAAGAGCGGCGCGCGCGCACCCGTGACGGTCTCACACCGGGCGAGCAGGCAGCGTTCCGCGAGATCGCCCGGCGGCTCGAAGCGAACGGCCTGATCGGCGCCGAAGCGCCGCAACAGGAACAAGCCCGCGCGGAGACGGTGGAACCGCCGGTTGCCGGAACCGATCAGCCCAAGCCGCAAACCACGGCGCCGGAAACGGAAGAGAAGACGGAAGAACAGGCCACAGTCCTTACGGAGAACACCGCGACAACCATCCCGGACGAGTCCGCAGCGGAAGTCCCGCAGGCGCCGCCCGGTGCCCTGCTGCACAGCCGTCGCGATATCGGCCTGTCGCCGGATGTCGTCGACCTGATGCCGGTGGCACTGCTCGTCCATGTCGGCGACCGGCTGATCCACGCCAATCCCGAATTCCTGAACCTCACCGGATACGCCTCCCTGGAGGCGTTGGGAGAGGCCGGAGGCCTCGACGCCCTGCTTCAGCGGCAGGAGCTGGAAGGCGCCGCCGACCAGGCAAGCGGCATGGTGGTGGTGCGTGCAGACGATCAGCTGGTGCCGGTCACCGCGCGCCTGCAGTCGGTACGCTGGGAGCAGTCGAGCGCGCTCCTGCTTGCTCTCATCCCCACCGAAGCTCCGGTGAAGGCCACCCGGCCCCCGGTGCAGCTCACCGTCGTCGAGCCGGCGCCGAAGCCTGCCGACGAAGACCAGGCGCTGAAGGCGGAAATCGAGGAACTGCGCTCGATCCTCGAAACGGCCACCGACGGCGTCGTCGTGCTCGGTCCGGAGGGGGACATCCGCTCGATGAACCGTGCGGCAAGCGCGCTCTTCAACTTCGACGACGCGGAGACGCGCGGCAAACCCTTCGTCATGCTCTTCGCGCATGAGAGCCAGAAGGCGGTGCTCGACTATCTGGCGGGCCTTGCCGGCCATGGTGTCGCGAGCGTGCTGAACGACGGGCGCGAGGTGATTGGCCGCGAGGCTTCGGGCGGCTTCCTGCCGCTCTTCATGACCATCGGCAAGCTTGCCTCCTCGAACGGCTATTGCGCGGTCATCCGCGACATCACGCAATGGAAGCGGACCGAGGAGGAGTTGCGCAACGCCAAGCGCGCCGCCGAGACCGCCAACACCCACAAGAGCGACTTCCTCGCGCGCGTCAGCCATGAGATCCGCACGCCGCTCAACGCCATCATCGGTTTTGCCGACATGATGGCCGGGGAGCGCTTCGGCCCGATCGGCCACCCGCGCTACACCGAATACGCCAACGACATCGTTCGCTCCGGCCGCCACGTGCTCGACATCGTCAACGACCTCCTCGACATTTCGAAGATCGAGGCAGGCGAGATGGAGCTCGACTTCGAGGCCGTCGGCCTGAACGAAGCCGTCGCTTCCGCAGTCTCGCTCGTCCAGCCGCAGGCGAACACGCAGCGCGTCATCATCCGCACGGCGCTGTCGCAGTCCGTGCCGAACGTCGTCGCCGACCTTCGCTCGATCAAGCAGATCGTCCTCAACATTCTCGCGAATGCCATTCGCTTCACCCCGTCGGGCGGACAGATCATCGTGTCGACCTCCTACGAGAGCAATGGAAGCGTCGTCCTGCGCATCCGTGACACCGGCATCGGCATGTCGCGCACCGAACTTGAGATGGCGATGAAGCCGTTCCGGCAGGTCGCCGCCGGCGGCCGCGGCCGCAGCGACGGCACCGGGCTCGGCCTGCCGCTGACCAAGGCGATGGTCGATGCCAACCGGGCGAGCTTTGCGATCCACTCGGCACCGAACGAGGGCACGCTCGTCGAGATCACCTTCCCCTCGCCGCGCGTCCTGGCGAACTGACGTCACATGCGGCGGCAATGCCGCCGGTTCCCTTCCCTGTCCGTTTCCGCTAGATGGTCGTCGTGGGTCGCCCGTCGCGGGCGAAGCATCTGGTATCGGAGGCGAAGGGCTTGTCGGTCGAAACGTCCGAAGCAGCGACAGAATATGCAAGACCGGCGCGCGGCCGTTTCGGCATTGCTTCCCTGGCGGCGATCGCCGCCGCGGTCGTCGTGACCATGCCGATCGTCGCGATCTTCGTGATCGGTCTGAGCGGTGGCGGCGACTGGCAGCACATGCTGACCAATGTGGTGCCGCGCGCGACCGGCCGCACACTCGCTTTGCTTGCCGCGACCGGCGTCTTGACCGGCATTTTCGGGATCGGGACCGCCTGGCTCGTCGCCTCCTGCGATTTCCCGCTGCGGCGCCTTCTCTCGTCCGCGCTGGTGCTGCCGCTTGCGATCCCCTCCTATCTCGCGGCCTACGCCTTCGGCGAATTCCTCGATTTCACCGGCCCGGTACAGAGCGCCTATCGCATGCTCTTCGGCTTCAAGTCGGCTCGCGACTACAGCTTTCCCGACATACGCTCGCTCGGCGGGGCCGTTCTGGTGATGTCGGCGGTACTTTATCCTTACGTCTATCTCGCCTGCCGCTCGATGTTCGTCATGCAGGGCCGCGCCGCGGCCGATGTGGCGCGCACCCTTGGCGCCGGACCGCTCAGGGTCTTCACCCGCGTGCAAATCCCGATGGCGCGGCCGGCGATCATCGTCGGGCTGACGTTGGTCATGATGGAAACGCTGAACGACATCGGCGCGGTCGAATATCTCGGCGTCAACACGCTCACCTTCTCGATCTACGACACCTGGCTCAACCGGGGCAGCCTCTCGGGCGCGGCCCAGATCGCCTGCGTCATGCTCGTCTTCGTCGTCGGCCTGCTGGTCGTCGAGCGCCGCGCCCGACGCCTGCAGCGCTTCTCGTCCAACAAGACGACGGCGGTCGTTCCCGACGCCGTGCGCCTGAAGCTCACGGGCGCTCGCCGGTGGGCCGCGACCGTCTTCTGCAGCATTCCGGTTCTCGTCGGCTTCGTGACGCCGGTCGCCGTTCTCTCGAGTTTCGCGCTCCGCCGCCTCGACGACTTCGCGGACACCCGCCTCCTGAAGGCGTTCGGCCATTCGATACTGGTTTCCTCATCGGCGGCCGTCGCGACGATCCTTCTCGCCTTCATGCTCGCCTATGCCGCACGCACCGAACGCACCAGGCTGACGGCGGGTGCAAGCCGCCTCGCCTCGCTCGGCTATGGCGTGCCGGGAACGATCCTCGGCATGGGCGTGCTGATCCCGCTCGCGGCGATCGACAACGCCGTCGACGGCGCGCTCCGCTCGACGTTCGGTGTCTCGACGGGCCTGCTGCTGTCCGGCACCGGCTTTGCGATCGTCTACGCCGCGACCGTGCGTTTCCTCACCATGGCGGAGGGCACCATCGACGCCGGCTTCCACAAGCTCTCGCCGCATCTCGACATGGCAGCGCGGGCACTCGGGCGAACCCGTTTCCAGACGCTGAAGGAAGTGCTGTTGCCCAACATGCGACCGGCCGTGCTGACCGCAGCCCTCCTCGTCTTCATCGAGACGATGAAGGAGCTATCGGCGACGATCCTGCTTCGCCCCTTCAACTTCAACACGCTGGCAACTCTCGTTTACGAGGACGCCTCACGAGCCAAGGTGCAGGACGCCTCGGTCGCCGCTGTCATCATCATCGTCGCCGGGCTGATCCCGGTCGTGCTCGTCTCGCGCTCGCTCGAGAACCGGGGCTGAACGCCCCCGGCTCCGCGGTACGATCAGGACTTCAGCTCTTCAAGATCGGCGAAGAGGTCGAGCGCTTCCGGATTGGCGAGCGCCTCCTTGTTCTTCACCGGCCGGCCGTGCACGACGTCACGGACCGCGAGTTCGACGATCTTGCCGGACTTCGTCCGCGGGATGTCCGACACCGCGATCACCTTGGCCGGCACGTGCCGCGGTGAGGCACCGGTGCGGATGCGGTTCTTCACCTTTTTCACCAGTTCCTCGTCGAGGCTGACGCCGGTCGAGAGTCTCAGGAACAGCACGACGCGCACGTCGTCGTCCCAGTCCTGTCCGATACAGAGCGCCTCGACCACCTCTTCGAGCTGTTCGACCTGGTTGTAGATCTCCGCCGTGCCGATGCGCACGCCGCCCGGATTGAGCGTGGCATCCGAGCGCCCGTGGATGACGATGCCGTCATGGCTCGTCCATTCGGCGAAATCGCCATGGCACCAGACATTGTCGAAACGCTCGAAATAGGCGGCGCGATATTTGGCGCCGTCCGCGTCGTTCCAGAAGCCGATCGGCATCACCGGGAACGGCCTGGTGCACACGAGTTCGCCCTT
>DATGWU010000562.1:0-21480 GCA_035299345.1 Rhizobium sp. | reverse complement strand
GGTTTCAGGTCCTCGAGCGTCCAGTCGTCCGCCCCGTAGGCGGGAAGCCCGGAGAGCTTGACCGTCACGTTCGGCCGCCGGGCGATCTCCGCGAGCGGCCCTTGCCAAGCTCCGAATCCGCCGCCCTTGATATCGGACACGCCGCAATGGTCGAGAATGAACGGAACGTCCGGTGCGAGATCGGCAAGGGCGATCGCCTTTTCGATCTGGTGCGGCAACACGCAGAGGTCGAAGGTCAGTCCGGTTCCCGCCAGCCTCCTGATATTCTCGCGAAACAGGCGTCCCTCGGAAACGTCGTCGGGCACCACGTGCAGCACACGGCGGAAACCACGCACGATGCCCTTGCCGCGGACCCGCTCCAGGTAGTCGGCAAACCCCGCCTGTTCCGGCCGGCAAGAGGCGATCGCACCGACGAGGAGGCTTCCCTCCGCTCCGGCGAGATCACCGACTAGATCCGTCTCCCGTTCGATATCCTCCTCCGCGACGTCGACTTCCATGTGAAGTGTCGCGGCGATCCCAAGACGCCGTGCTTCCCGCGCATAACGCTCATAGGTGAAATCGGCATCGAGCGGCGGCACGCTCTTCAGCCACGGATAGGAGAGCCGCTCGCGATAGATGAGATGCAGGTGCGTGTCGATGATCATGCCGCGGGTCCTCCTCTTTGTGGCAGAAACCTGCCACAGAAAAATCGCCTCTTCAAATACGAATTTTCGAGGTCTCAGGATTCGCTCTGGAAACCCGATCCGGCCATTTCCGAGAGAAGTCGGGTCGTCTCGGCGAGAAGGTGGATGGTGCTCGATATGTCCGGTGCGCCCGGGGTGTTGATCAGCGTGATGTAGGGCACCGTGAGTGCGGCGATCGCCTTGCCGTCGGCGCCGAGAACCGGAGCCGAAAGGTTGATGACACCGGCGGTCTGGGCGCTCGGCATCATCTCGTAGCCGCGCGAGCGTATCTGGTCGAGCCGCCCCAGGAATTCCGCCGTCACCTTGCCCTGGTCGCCGCCGCTGCCGAGGTATTCGGCGATCATCATCTGGCGTTCCTCGGGCGTTCGGAAGGCGAGCAGGACGTGCCCCGAACCCGTATCGAACAGGCTGATGCGCGAGCCGACTCGGATCGAGATGCCCCAATAGCCGGGCGCTTCCTGCTGCGCGATGACAACGGGGTTACCACGGTCGAAGACCACCAGCTGGTTCGCCTGACGTGAGGCCTCGGCAAGCTCACGCATCAACGGCACGGCAAAGGAAACAAGGCGCCGAACCGGGGCGTGGAGCTGCGCGAGACCGAAGAGCTTCAGCGTCAGGGTGAAACGGTCGCCGTCGATCCTGGTGACGTAGCCGCGCTTCACCAGCCGGTCGAGCATCCGGTAGAATTCGTTCGGGCTGCGGTCGAGGCGCTTGGCGATTTCGGCCTGCGTCAACCCGCCATCGACGGCGGCAAGGAGCTCGAGAATGTCGAGCCCCTTGTCGAGGGCAGGCGCACGGTAGCGATCATTCTCGTCGTCAGCCACGTATTTCACCCCCTAGTGAATACAATCCTTCATATACGGATAATCGGACTTCCACAATAGTTTCAGCTTGACGACGAATGAATGATTGGTTTGTATATGAATGAAACTCTCATTGGTGAGAGTTGAGGCGTGAGCCACATGGGAGGAGAGAATGTCTAGATTCCTGACCGGCGTCGCAGCCGGCGCCCTGATATGTGCTTCGGCGGGCCTGGCCGCCGCCGCAAACCTGCCCGGCAAGTTCGACCGCGTGACGATCGACGCCAAGCTGATCGGCGGCCAGCAATACGAAGCCCTCTATGCCCGCATTGCCGAATGGGAGAAGCTGACCGGCGCCAAGGTCAATGTGCTGTCGAAGAAGAACCACTTCGAGCTCGACAAGGAAATCAAGTCGGACATCGCCACCGGGAATATCACCTGGTGCGTGGGATCGAACCACTCGTCCTTCGCCCCGCAATATCCGGACGTCTACACCGACCTCACAGCCCTCTTGCCGAAGGAAGAGATCGACGCCTTCGTGCCAGCCAACATCAAGGCCTCCACGCTGGACGGCAAGCTGGTGATGCTGCCGCGCGCGCAGTTCGACGTCTCGGCGCTCTACTATCAGAAGAGCCTCTATCAGGACGAAGCCAAGAAGGACGCGTTCAAGGAAAAATACGGCTACGACCTCGCTCCGCCGGATACCTGGCAGCAGGTGACCGACCAGGCCACCTTCTTCTCGAGCCCGCCGGATTTCTACGGCACGCAATTCGCCGGCAAGGAAGAGGCAATCAACGGCCGCTTCTATGAAATGCTCGTTGCCGAAGGCGGCGAGTACCTCGATGCCGACGGCAAGCCCGCCTTCAATTCGGAAGCGGGTGTCCGCGCACTCGACTGGTTCATCAACCTCTACAAGGCGAAGGCCGTTCCGGCCGGCACCACCAACTATCTCTGGGACGATCTCGGACAGGGCTTTGCCTCCGGCACCATCGCCGTCAACCTCGACTGGCCTGGCTGGGCGAGCTTCTTCAACGACCCGAAGTCCTCCAAGGTCGCCGGCAATGTCGGCGTGAAGGTCCAGCCGGCCGGCTCCTCCGGCAAGCGGACCGGCTGGTCGGGTCACCATGGCTTCTCGGTCACCGAAAGCTGCGCGAGCAAGGAAGCTGCCGCATCGCTCGTCTGGTTCCTGACCAATGAAGACAGCCAGAAGCTCGAAGCGGCGGCCGGCCCGCTGCCGACGCGCACGGCCGTCTGGGAGTGGGACATCAAGCAGGCCGAGAACGATCCTTACAAGAAGGAAGTCCTGAGCGCGTTCCAGGAGGCGGCACAGCACGCTTTCCCGGTGCCGCAGACGCCGTCCTGGATCGAAATCTCGAACGCCGTCTACCCGGAACTTCAGGCTGCGATTCTCGGCGACAAGACCTCCAAGCAGGCACTCGACGACGCTGCCAAAAAGGCGACCGAGATCCTCGAGGACGCCGGCGAGCTGTAGGCAGAAACGACCCCTCATCCGACTGCCATTCCCTGTCCTCGTTCGGACAGGGTGAGCGGCGGGGTGAGGGGCATTTCGCCCCCGGCGGAACACGCCGCGACCACAAGACACATCTGATCAAGAGTATTCAGGAGAGGCATTACATGAAAGGCTGGAGACCACCGGCACCCGCCCTGCTTCTGCTGCCCGCATTCATCGTCCTGGCAGCCGTCGTCGTCATCCCTCTCCTGCTTTCGCTCTATTCGAGCTTCACGCCCTTTCGGCTGACGCAGCCGGCCTCTCTCTATAGTTTCGTCGGCCTTCGCAACTACGCGCGCATCCTGACCGACATCGAATTCTGGACCGCCTTCGGCCGAACCGTGCTCCTGCTGACGGTCGCACTGAATGCGGAGATGCTGCTCGGCCTTGGCCTTGCCATGCTGGTCGAGAAGGCGACAGCCGGACAGCGGGTGCTGCGAACCATCATGATGTTCCCGATGATGTTTTCGCCGATCCTCGTCGGCTTCCAGTTCAAGTTCATGTTCAACGACAATGTCGGGCTCATCAACAATGCCCTGCAGTCGCTCGGCCTGACGACCCAGGCGATCCCGTGGCTGATCGATGGCCAGCTTGCCTTCTCGGCGATCGTGATTGCCGAAGTCTGGTCGTCCACCTCAGTCTTCGCGATCCTCATCCTGGCCGGCCTGCTCGCCATGCCGAAGGAACCGATCGAGGCCGCGCGCGTCGATGGCTGCACACCTTGGCAGACCTTCCGTTACGTCACATGGCCCTTCGTCATGCCGTTCGCCTACATCGCAATGACGATCCGCTCGCTCGACGTGGCGCGCGCCTACGACATCGTGAAGATCATGACCGACGGCGGGCCGGCCAAGCGCACGGAACTCCTGTGGACGCTGGTTTCGCGCACGGCCTATTCGGACGCCCGCATGGGGCTCGCCAATGCCATGGCCTATGTCGCGATCCTGCTCTCCATCCTCTTTACCGTCTATTTCTACCGGAAGCTGGCGGCAGCCCGCACCCAGATTGCCGCGGAGTGGTGAGATGAACGAAAACGCAAAACATCGCCTGAGGGCCGGCCTGCTCTCCGCCGCCCACAAGGTCGGCCTGTTTCTCGCGATGGCCGTCATCTGCCTGCCGGGTCTGTGGATCGTGCTCGCCTCCTTCCGCCCGACGGTCGAGATCATGGCAAAGCCGCCGGTCTGGATCCCGCAAGACCTGTCGCTCGAAGCCTACGTCGCCATGTTCTCCGGCGTCGGCCAGGGTGGCATCCCGATCATCGATTATTTCCGCAATTCGCTGATCATCTCGGTCACCTCGACGGCAATCTCGCTGGCGATCGGCATGGCCGGCGGCTACGCCTTCGCGCGTTACCGTTTCAAGGCGAAATCCGCGATCTTTCTCGGCCTCATGCTGACCCGCACGGTGCCCGGCATCGCACTCTCGCTGCCGCTCTTCTTCGTCTATGCCAAGCTCGGCATCATCGACACGCATTTCGGCATGATCCTCGTCTATGTCGCGCTCAACGTGCCCTTCACCATCTGGCTGATCGACGGCTTCTTCCGCCAGGTGCCGAAGGATCTTGCCGAGGCCGCGCAGATCGACGGCTGCACCCGCTGGCAGGCCTTCTGGCAGGTCGAATTCCCGCTGGCGGGTCCGGGCATAGCATCTGCCGGCATCTTCGCCTTCCTCACCTCCTGGAACGAATTTGCGCTCGCCTCGCAACTCACCCGTTCGATCAATTCGAAGACGCTCCCCGTCGGCCTGCTCGACTATACCGCCGAGTTCACCATCGACTGGCGCGGCATGTGTGCGCTCGCCGTCGTGATGATCGTCCCGGCGCTCGTCCTCACCTTCATCGTGCAGAAGCATCTCGTTTCCGGTCTCACCTCCGGCGCAGTCAAAGGATAAGCCATGGCAACCGTCACCCTCGAAAAGCTGGTCAAGCGCTATGGCGCGCTCGAAGTGGTTCACGGCATCGACCTCGAAGTCGCCGATCGCGAGTTCATCGCACTCGTCGGGCCGTCCGGCTGCGGCAAGTCGACGACGCTTCGCATGATCGCGGGCCTTGAGCCGATCTCGGGCGGGAACCTGAAGATCGGCGGCCGCATCGTCAACGACCTGCCACCGCGCGCGCGCAACCTCGCAATGGTCTTTCAGTCCTACGCCCTCTATCCCCACATGACGGTTCGCGAAAACATGGGCTTCTCGCTGAAGATCGCCGGCATGAAGCCGGAGGAGATCGGCCCCCGCGTCGAGGAAGCGGCGCGCACGCTCGATCTCACGCCGTTGCTCGACCGCAGGCCCTCGCAGCTTTCCGGCGGCCAGCGCCAGCGCGTCGCCATGGGCCGGGCGATCGTCCGCAATCCGGAAGTCTTCCTGTTCGACGAGCCGCTCTCCAACCTCGACGCCAAGCTGCGCACGCAGATGCGCACCGAGATCAAGAAGCTCCACGCCAAGGTGCAGTCGACCGTCATCTACGTCACCCATGACCAGGTCGAGGCGATGACGCTCGCCGACCGCATCGTCATCATGCGCGACGGCTATATCGAACAGGTCGGCACGCCGGAGGACGTCTTCCAGCGCCCCGCTTCGAAGTTCGTCGCCGGCTTCATCGGCTCGCCGCCGATGAACCTCAAGGACGCTGAGATCGCCGACGGTCGCGTCGTCTTCGACAACGGCGAAAGCCTGCCGCTGCCCAAACAGTTCTCCGGACAGGTGACCAACAGACAGAAGGTGACCTTCGGCCTTCGCCCCGACGATCTCTATCCGGCCGGGCACGGCATCCACTCGGGCCACGAGACCGACGTCCACGTCGCTGACCTCAAGGTCACCATCACCGAGCCGCTCGGCAACGAGACGCTGGTCTTTGCCGATTTCGGCGCCGGCGAGTGGGTCGCCCGAATGCTGAACCCGCGTCCGGTGCGTGCCGGCGAGACGATGTCCTTTTGCTTCGATCTCTCACAGGCCCATCTCTTCGACCGGGAAACCGGCGCGGCGCTGAGGGGCTGACATGGCGAGCATCGAGCGCATCGAACTCAGAATGGTCGACCTTCGCCCGAAGGTCGAACGTACCGACGCCATCCAGAGCTTCGTCAGCCAGGAGACGCCGATCGTCACGATCACCGACAGCGACGGCGCGGTCGGCACCGGCTACAGCTACACGATCGGCACCGGCGGCTCCTCCGTCATGCGGCTGCTTGCCGATCACCTCGCACCCCGCATTCTCGGTCGCGACGCCGACCGGATCGAGGCGATCTGGCATGAGCTCGAATTCCTGACCCACGCGACCACCATCGGCGCAATCACGTCGATTGCGCTCGCGGCGATTGACACCGCGCTCTGGGACCTGCGCGCCCGCAAGCAGAACCTGCCGCTCTGGAAGCTCGCCGGTGGCGCCAAAGATCGTTGCCCGCTCTACACCACCGAGGGCGGCTGGCTGCACATTCCGACCGAGGCCCTCGTCGAGGATGCGCTGGAAGCCAAAGCGAAGGGTTTCACCGGCTCGAAGATCAAGATCGGCAAGCCGAACGGTTCCGAGGACTTCGCCCGTCTCTCGGCCGTCCGAAAGGCCGTCGGCGACGGCTACGAGATCATGACGGACGCCAATCAGGGTTTTTCCGTCGACGAGGCGATCCGGCGGGCCGAGCGGCTGCGGAACCTCGATCTCGCCTGGATCGAGGAGCCGCTGCCGGCGGACGATATCGACGGTCACATGCGGCTGAACCGGTCCACCGCAACGCCCATCGCCATCGGGGAATCGCTATATTCGATCCGCCATTTCCGCGAATACATGCAAAAGGGCGCCTGCTCGATCGTCCAGGTCGATGCCGGCCGGATCGGTGGCATCACGCCCTGGCTCAAGGTCGCTCATGCCGCCGAAGCCTTCGACATGCCGATCTGCCCGCATTTCCTGATGGAACTGCATGTGAGCCTCACCTGCGCAGTTCAGAACGGCAAATATGTCGAGTACATTCCGCAGCTTGACGACATCACGACGTCGCGGCTCGTCGTCGAAAACGGCATGGCGATGGCGCCGTCGACGCCGGGTCTCGGTATTGCGTGGGACTGGGAGGCAATCGGCGCCCGCGCCATGCCAGAATTCAACCGGGATATCCGCTAGAGGGAGGATGAGATGCAGCGTATCGGCATGGTGATCGGCATACGGCCGGAGAAGATCGAGGAATACAAGCGCCTGCACGCGGCCGTCTGGCCCGAGGTACTTTCGATGATCGAGGCCTGCAACATCAGGAACTATTCGATCTTCCTGAAGGAGCCGGAGAACCTGCTCTTTTCTTTCTACGAGTATCACGGCACCGACTATGCCGCCGACATGGCAAAGATGGCGGCCGACCCGAAGACGCAGGAATGGTGGTCGGTCTGCATCCCCTGCCAGCAACCGCTCGACACCCGCAAGGAAGGCGAGTGGTGGGCGCAGATGCCGGAGGTCTTCTTTCATGCGTGACAATTCGAGCGCGCTGAAAAAGCGCCCCTCCCCAACCCCTCCCGACAAGGGGGAGGGGCTTAACGTCCTGAATTGCTGTCTGACAAAAGACCGGCGTTGCCGCGAGTTCTCTCCCCCCTTGTGGGGGAGATGGCCGGCAGGCCAGAGGGGGTTCTTGATCTCGCAGGGACCATGCGCGTGACCTTCGAGCCCAACTCCCTCGCCCAGTCCTGGCCGCTGCCCTCCAAGCCACGCCCGATCGTGACGTTCGGCGCCGGTTCGATCGTCGGCGACGCGCATTATCCGGCTTATGCTAAGGGCGGCTTCCCCGTCGCCGGTCTTTATGATCCCGACCACGAAAAGGCAAAGGCGCTCGCGGAAAAGTGGGGCGTAAAAGCCTACGCGACGATCGAGGAAGCGGCAGCGGTCGACAACGCAATCTTCGACCTTGCAACGCCGCCGGCCGCCCACGCAAAGGTTCTTGCCGCACTTCCAGACGGCGCGGCCGTGCTGATCCAGAAGCCGATGGGTGCGGACCTTGCCGCTGCCACCGAGATCCTGACGCTCTGCCGAACGAAGAATCTCAAGGCCGTCGTCAACTTCCAGCTTCGCTTCGCCCCGATGATGCTTGCGCTGAAAGACGCAATCGCCAGGGGACTGCTCGGCGAGGTCGTCGACTTCGACGTCTATCTGGCGCTCGACACCCCCTGGGAGCTCTGGGCCTTCCTCGAAGGACTGCCGCGTATCGAGATCGCCATGCACTCGATCCATTATCTCGATCTGATCCGGCAGGTGCTCGGCGATCCGCAGGGCGTGCATGCGAAGTCGATCGGCCACCCGAACCACAGGATGGCGCAAACGCGCACGACCGCGATCCTCGATTACGGCGAACGCGTCCGCTGCGCGGTCTCGATCAACCACGACCACAAGTTCGGGCGCCGTCATCAGGCCTGCGAGTTTCGTGTCTGCGGAACGGAAGGAGCGGCTTACATAAGGCTGGGGGTCAACCTCGACTATCCGCGCGGAGAACCGGACATCCTGGAAATCTACCCCAAGGGCGGCAATGAATGGGTGACGGTGCCGCTCGAAGGGACCTGGTTCCCCGATGCCTTCGTCGGCCGCATGGCCAATCTCCAGCGCCATGCCAGCGGCGAGGATGCCGAACTCGTCTCCTCCGTCGAGGATGCCTGGATGACCATGGCACTCGTCGAGGCGCTCTATGCCTCCAGCGCCGCCCCCGCCACCCCGCTCGCCGCCAGACCTTTGTGAGGAGCCGAGAGATGGAACAGCTCAGATACTTCGAAGACTATACCCTCGGCGAGCAACGTGTGACGACCGGCCGCACGATCACCGAGACGGATTTCGTCGTCCATGCCGGTCATACCGGCGACTTCTTCCCACACCACATGGACGCGGAGTTCGCAAGGACGACCCCCTTCGGCCAGCGCATCGCCCACGGCACGATGGTCTTTTCGATCGGCATCGGCTTGACCGCGAGCGTCATCAACCCGGCCGCCTTCTCCTACGGCTACGACCGGCTCCGCTTCATCCGCCCGGTCTTCATCGGGGACACGATCCACACCCGCGTGACGATCCATTCGAAGGAAGACGACCCGAAACGGGCGGACGTCGGCCGCGTCGTCGAACGCACCGAAGTCGTCAACCAGAAGGGCGAGGTCGTGCTTGCCGCCGACCACATCCACATTGTCGAGCGCCGGCCGAAGGCGGCCTGAACGAACATGAAAGAGAAGGAAGAAGATATGTCCCTCACCCTCACTTCGAAACGCACACTTGTGACGGCATCGGGCCAAGGGATTGGCCGAGCGAGTGCGCTGGCCTTTGCGCGGGCGGGTGCAAGCGTGGTCGCGACCGACATCAATGAAGGGGCGCTCGACGGGCTCGCCGCAGAGGCGAAGGCGGAAGGGCTCGCCGTCGAGACCCGCGTGCTCGACGTCCTGAAGGATGCCGCCGTCGCCGAAGTCGTCGCCGGGGCCGGCCCCTTCGACGTCCTCTTCAACTGCGCCGGCTTCGTCCATTCCGGCACCGTGCTCGACATGACCGACAAGGACCTCGACTTCGCCTTCGACCTCAACGTCCGCGCCATGATCCGCACCATCCGCGCCGTGCTGCCGGGCATGATCGCAAAGGGGGACGGCTCGATCATCAACATGGCCTCCGTCGCCTCTAGCGTGAAGGGCGTGCCCAACCGCTGCGCCTACACCGTCACCAAGGCCGCCGTCATCGGGCTGACCAAGTCGGTCGCCGCCGACTATGTGGCGCAGGGCATCCGCGTGAACGCCATCTGCCCCGGCACGGTCGAAAGCCCCTCGCTACAGGAGCGCATGAAGGCACAGGGCGACTACGAGACGGCGCGCGCCGCCTTCATCGCCCGCCAGCCGATGGGACGTCTCGGAACACCCGAAGAGATCGCCGGCCTCGCCGTCTATCTCGCAACCGCCACCTATACATCCGGCCAGGCCTACGCCATCGACGGCGGCTGGACGATCTGAGCAATGCCAGGAAAAGTGTGAAGCGGTTTTCCGTCCGGCATTGCGAACAGCAAAAAACCAAAGAGCGGCCCGGCCGCGAATTCGAAAGGAACACTCCCATGAAACTGATGCGCGTCGGCCCGCCCGGCCGGGAAAAGCCGGCCCTCCTCGACAAGGACGGCAAGGTCCGCGATCTCTCCGCCCATGTCGCAGACATCGGCGGCGCTGCCATCTCCCCCGAAGGCCTACAGAAGATCGCGGCAATCGATCCGGCCTCGCTGCCGGAGCTTTCCGTGGACCGCATCGGTGCTTGCGTTTCCGGCACCGGAAAGTTCATCTGCATCGGGCTCAACTATTCCGACCATGCCGCCGAGACCGGTGCCACGGTGCCGCCCGAGCCGGTGATCTTCATGAAGGCGACCTCGGCCATCTGCGGTCCCAATGACGAGGTGCGCATTCCCCGCGGATCGGAAAAGACCGACTGGGAGGTCGAGCTCGGCGTCGTCATCGGCAAGACCGCGAAATATGTCTCCGAGGCCGACGCCCTCGATTACGTCGCCGGCTACTGCGTCTCCCACGACGTTTCCGAGCGCGCCTTCCAGACCGAGCGTGCCGGCCAGTGGACCAAGGGCAAGTCCTGCGACACCTTCGGCCCGATCGGCCCATGGCTCGTCACGAAGGACGAGGTCGCCGACCCGCAGAACCTCTCGATGTGGCTCAAGGTCAACGGCGAGACCATGCAGGACGGCTCGTCGAAGACCATGGTCTACGGCGTCGCCTTCCTCGTCTCCTACCTGAGCCAGTTCATGAGCCTCCATCCCGGCGACGTCATCTCGACCGGTACGCCCCCCGGCGTCGGCATGGGCATGAAGCCGCCACGCTACCTCCGGGACAGCGACACCGTCGAACTCGGTATCCAACACCTCGGGACGCAAAAACAGACGTTCAGAGCCGATTGACGACAGCAAGAGATAGGACGAGGGTTTGCCATGACCAAGATAACCAGCCTGCGCAACATCGATCTGCGCTTCCCCACCTCGCAGAGTCTCGACGGTTCGGACGCGATGAACCCCGATCCGGATTACTCCGCGGCCTATGTGGTGCTCGGCACCGACACGCCCGGTCTCGAAGGCCATGGCCTCACCTTCACGATCGGTCGCGGCAACGAGATCTGCTGCGCCGCGATCGACGCCCTGGAGCATCTGGTCGTCGGTCTCGACCTCGACTGGGTGAAGGCCGATCCGGGCCGCTTCTGGCACTATCTCACCGGCGACAGCCAATTGCGCTGGATCGGTCCGGACAAGGGGGCGATGCATCTCGCCACCGGTGCCGTCGTCAACGCCATATGGGACCTCTGGGCCAAGGAGGCCGGCAAGCCGGTCTGGCGGCTCGTCGCCGACATGTCGCCGGAAGAGATCGTCTCGATCGTCGACTTCCGCTATCTGACGGACGCGCTGACGCCCGAGGAAGCGCTCGACATCCTGCGGAAGGCGGAGACCGGAAAGGCCGACCGCATCGCCATCCTCGAGAAGGAAGGCTATCCCTGCTACACGACGTCGGCCGGCTGGCTCGGCTATTCCGACGAAAAGCTTCGCCGTCTGTGCCAGGAAGCCGTCGACGAGGGCTTCACGCACATCAAGCTGAAGGTCGGCCGCGATCTCGAGGACGACAAGCGGCGTCTCAGGATCGCCCGCGAGGTGATCGGCGACGACCGCTTCATGATGATCGATGCCAACCAGGTCTGGGAAGTCGGACAGGCGATCGAATGGATGAAGGAGCTCGCGCCCTACAAGCCGTACTTCATCGAAGAACCGACGAGCCCCGACGATATCGCCGGCCACAAGAAAATCCGCGAGGCGGTCGCGCCGATCAAGGTCGCGACCGGCGAAATGTGCCAGAACCGCATCGTCTTCAAGCAGATGATCGCGGGCGGCGCCATCGACATTGTCCAGATCGACAGCTGCCGCATGGGCGGGCTGAACGAGGTGCTCGCGGTGCTGCTGATGGCGGCGAAGTACCGTCTGCCGGTCTGGCCGCATGCCGGCGGCGTCGGCCTCTGCGAATATGTCCAGCACCTCTCGATGATCGACTATCTCGTCGTCTCAGGCACCAAGGAAGGTCGCGTCATCGAGTATGTCGATCATCTCCACGAGCATTTCCTCGAACCCTGCCGGATCGAAAACGCGGCCTACATGCCGCCGAAGCTGCCCGGTTTCTCGATCGAGATGAAGGCCGAGACGCTCTCGCAATTCCGCTTCGGCGGCTGAGCAGGCTTTGAGGAGGCGGAGGACAGCCTCCGCCCCCTATGCCGTCTCAGGCCAGGGCGTGAACGCGCAGCGAAGAAAGGAGAGTCTGTTTGGACGTGCTGAGATGGTCGGTCATCGCAGCCTGCGCGGCGGCGGCATCCCGTGCCTTCAGTGCCGCAATCAGCCGCAGATGTTCGCCGATGGCAGCCTCGTTTCGCTGGCGTTCAAGCGTCTTGTCCCACTGGAAGTGGTAGTGGAAGATCAGCGCCACGATCTTTTGGAACTCCGCGGCAAAGCGGTTGCGGACCGCACTGCCGATCAGTGTGTGGAACTCTTCGTCCAGCAGCGAAAAATCGTGGAACCGCTCGTCGATCTCGGCGGCGAGCACTCGATGCTTCCGCTCGAGATCGTCGAGCCGTGCCCA
This sequence comes from Rhizobium sp., assembly GCA_035299345.1. Classification (GTDB taxonomy): domain Bacteria; phylum Pseudomonadota; class Alphaproteobacteria; order Rhizobiales; family Rhizobiaceae; genus Allorhizobium. The sequence continues at coordinate 8,905 of DATGWU010000562.1, read as the reverse complement.
GATGGGATCTTCAGGCGGCAGACGCACCAGATGGGACACCGCGTTCAGCTCCAGAATCATCCGGAATTCCGACAGTTCGATCGCGAAATCCGGCGTGAAGCCGAGAAGTTGCCAGCCCCCTTTCGGTCTACGCCGGACGAGACCGAATCTGCTGAGAGAAGCCAGGAACTCGTGGAGCATCTGCGGCGTGACGGAAAACTGCCGCCTGAGCTTCGCAACGTTCAGCGCCGTTCCCGGTGCAACGTCGAAGCGAAGTATCCAGTCGAGAAATTGCCGTTCGAGTTGCTGCTCGGTAATCTGTCCGGTCTGGACCTCCAGCCGGTCCTTGTCCTTCGGCGGTCTCAGAAGCTGTTTCTGCCTGCCGACCCAGGTAATGATCTTCGCGTCCTGCAGCTTTTCCAGAATGGCGCGCACGACCGTGCGGCTGACGTCGAGCCGCTTCGCCAGATCATTTTCCGACGGCAGCTGATCGCCTGCAGTCATCGTCTTGCAGAGGTCGAGCGCTTCGTTGAACGCCTCCCGAAACCGTTCGTCAGTTCGCGCCATTCATGCTCCAGGTTGGGGCCGCATCATCGCACGCCGGCGAGTGCCCTATCGAGATGGGTATAGCCGCCGTCGACGAAGAGCCATTGTCCCGTTAGATGCAGCGCTTGTTGCGAGAGTGCAAAGGCCACCATGGCGGCGATTTCGCGCGCCTCCGTCATGCGCTGCCCGAGCGGGATGCGCGCGGTGATCTCCGCCAGTTTCTCGGAGGGATTGTCGAAAGTCGCGATCCAGCGTTCGTAGAGCGGCGTCATCACCTCTGCCGGAAGGACGGCATTCACGCGGACACCATCGCCGGCAAACGCCGCGGCCCATTCGCGCGTCAGGCCGAGCTGCGCCGCCTTCGCCGCCACATAGGCGGAGGTCCCGCCCTGGCCGGTCACGGCGGTCTTGGAGCTTATGTTGACGATCGCACCCCTGGACTGCCGGAAATCGTCCGCCAGCAGATGGACCAGCGTATAATAATGAATGAGGTTCTTCTCGAGCGACGCACGGAAGGCTTCAGGGCCGGCCTCGATGCCGACGCCGTCGTTGATGCCGGCATTGTTGACGAGGCCGTACACGGTGCCGAAGCGCTCGCGCGTCTCTTCGACCGCCTTGCGGCATTGGTCGTCGCTTGAAAGCTCGACTTCGACGAATGCCGCCTTCGCACCGAGGGAGGCGAACCATTCGGAGTCCGGGGGACGTCGTGCGAAGATGACGGGGGTCGCTCCTTCGGCTGCGAGCAATTCCGTGATCGCGCCGCCGATTCCAGCGGCACCGCCCGTGACGATGATGACTTTGCCTTCAAGTCCAAGATTCATGAGATATCTGCCATACTGAAAAACTGCTGGCCCGCAAGCGCGGGCCAGCAATTCCGGTTAGATCAATCGTAGAGAACGGCCGAGATTTCCGGGCTGTCCATGTTGGTCTTGTCGTACCAGTAGAAGCCGGTGTCGATCGTCTTCGGGAGGGTCTCTCCCTTGAGCGCTGCGACGGCCGCCTTGACGGTCTCGTAGCCGATGCCGACCGGATTCTGCGTGATGGCGCCGGCCATGACGCCGTCCTTGATCGCCTGCTTCTGCGCGGCACCGGAATCGTAGCCGATCACGGCGACGCCCTTGGTGCCGGTTTCCTTGATGGCATTGACGATGCCGATCGCGGACCCTTCATTCGCCCCGAAGAAGCCCTTCAGGTCCGAGTTCGCGGCAAGAATTGCCTTGGCGATTTCGGTCGACTGCAACTGGTCACCGCCGCCGTACTGGATGTCGACGATCTCGATGTTCGGATGCTTCGCCTTCATCTGGTTCACAAAGCCATCACGACGGTCGATGCCGGTCCGCGAGGTCTGGTCGTGAACCACCAGAGCGACCTTGCCGGCGTCCCCGATCAGCTCGGCCATCTTGTCGGCCGCAAGGGCTGCGGCAGCGACGTTGTCCGTCGTTGCCGTCGTGGCGGGGATGTCGCTGTCGACGCCGGAGTCGAATGCGATGACCGGGATCTTCGCATCCTGCGCCTGCTTCAGGAGCGGGATGGCGGCCTGGGTGTCCAGAGCGGCGAAGCCGATTGCCTGCGGGTTCTTGGCGAGGGCTGCGGACAGCATGTCGATCTGCTTGTCGACCTGCGTTTCGTTGTCGGGACCTTCGAAGGTCACCTCGACATTGAACTCGGCCGCGGCCTTGTCGGCGCCGGCCTTTACGGCCTGCCAGAACTGGTGCTGAAAGCCCTTCGAAATCAGCGGAATGTAGGTCTTGTCCTGAGCATATGCCGCCCCTCCGGCACTCAGAATGGCAACCGCGCTCAGCGCTGCCATGATGCTACGTCTCGTAATCATTTCACTCCTCCATTTTTCGGCGATATGCCGTTGCTACGATTGAGACTGCCTTGCGGGACGTTGACCGCCCTTCTCGGCAAAGACTTGCATGCTCCTCACATGCGTTGGCGGCGAACCATGTCGGCGTAGACTGCCAGGATGATGATCAGTCCGGTGACGACCGTTTGCCATTCCTGTGCGACCGACAGGATCCGGAGCCCGTTCAAAAGGACGGACATGATGAATGCGCCGATGATCGTACCGAGGATCGAACCCCGTCCGCCCGCCAGAGACGTTCCCCCGATGACGACGGCGGCGATGGCATCGAGCTCGTAGCCGAGACCGAGCGCGGGTTGCGCGGAATTCAGCCGGGACGCGATGATCAGGCCCGCGATCCCGCAGATCCCGCCCGACAGGCTGTAGACGCAGATTTTCCAGAAGTCGGTGTTCACGCCGGAAAGTCGGGCAGCTTCTTCATTGGAGCCCAAAGCGAACGTGTAGCGACCGAGAGCCGTGCGATTGAGAATGAACGCCACGAAGACGGCGAGAACGAAGAGAACGAGCACGCCGTTCGGGATCGGGAGAAACGGAAACACGGTGCCGATCAGAGACCCCGTCGAAATCTGCGAAAAACCCGGAGTTCCGTTGAAATAGATGGGCTTCGTCCCGGAGATGACCAGCGACATCCCCTTCAGGATGAGCATCATGCCGAGCGTCGCGATGAAGGGCGGGATCTTCATCCGGGCGATGAGCGTTCCGGAAATGAACCCGCAGAGCGCACCCGTCCCGATCGCCGCCACGATCCCGAGCGGAAGCGGCATTCCGAGATAGGTCAGGACCACGCCGGTGGTCACCGCCGTGAACGTCATCAGCGTCCCGACCGAGAGGTCGATACCGCCTGTGATGATGACCATCGTGACCCCCACGGCCAGCACGCCGTTGACGGAGGTCGCCTGCAGGATGCCGATGAGGTTCGAGGTCTGCAGGAATTTGTCAGACGCCAGACTGAAGAAGATCAGCATAACGATCAGGCTGGCCGAAGCGAGAAGCTTCTGATGAAACCCGGAGGATGCCCGCCGCTTCACTGCGTTTCCATTCTGTACTGTGAGCGTCATGCCGCCTCTCCCGCCGTTTCCCCCCGGCGCTGCGTCGCCAGGTGCATTATGTCTTCTTGTGTTGTCGCATTTCCTCCGGGGAGGATCCCCGTGAGCCGTCCCTCGCACATCACCGCAATCCGGTGCGACAACCTGAGCACTTCAGGAAGTTCCGACGAGATGACGATGATCGCCTTGCCCTCGCCCGCGAGGACCTGCAGAAGCTTGTAGATTTCGGACTTCGCGCCGATGTCGATGCCCCGCGTCGGTTCATCGAAGATCAGGATATCGCAGTTGCGCAGGAGCCATTTCGCCAGCACGACCTTCTGCTGGTTGCCTCCCGACAACAGCCGGACCTCCTGGCGTTCGGAGGGCGTCCGGATATTCAGTTGTTTGATGTAATCGCGTGTCACGCGCCCGAGCTTGGCATCCGCGACGACACCGAAACTGTTCGAAAAGCGCGCGAGGTTGGGCAAACCGACGTTGGCGGTGACATCGAGGCCGAGCGCCAGGCCGAGATGTTTGCGATCTTCGGAAAGATAGCCGATGCCGGCAGCCACGGCGTCTTTCGGGCTGCCTATCGAGGCCGTCTTGCCGTGCACGACGATCTCCCCGCCATCTCTCCGGTCGGCGCCGAAGATCAGTCTCGCGACCTCGGTTCTTCCAGCCCCCATGAGACCGGCGAAGCCGAGGATCTCGCCGGCCTTGACGGTGAAACTAACGTCCTGAACCGCCCTTCCCCGGGAAAGCCCACGGACCTCCAGAGCGGTCACGGCACCGGACAGGTCGGGAATGATGACGTCGGTATTTTCGAGTTCGCGACCGACCATCATCGAGATGATCGTCGAAATCGGCGTATCGGCGGCCTTCACGGTGCCGACATAGGCGCCGTCGCGCATCACCGTGACCCGGTCTGCGATCTTCTTGATCTCATCCATCTTGTGGCTGATGTAGACGATCCCCACACCCTCTGCCTTCAACCTGCCGATGATCGTGAAAAGCTCGTGGACTTCCTTGTCGTTCAGCGCAGCCGTCGGCTCGTCCATGACGAGCACCCGGGATTTGTGCGAAAGGCTCTTGGCAATCTCGACCATCTGTTGCTGGGCAACCGACAAGGTCCGCACCTCGGCCCTCGGATCGATCGAGACATTCATGGCCGAGAATATGTCCTGCGCCGCCCGGTTGAGGGCGGCCTCGTCGAGCCGCCAGAAGCTCTTGCGCGGTTCACGGCCGATGAAGATATTCTGCGCGACGGTCAGGTCGTTCATCAGGGCGAGTTCCTGATGGATCATCCCGATCCCGAGTGCCTGGGCGGCATGCGGACTGGGGATGGTGACCTCTTCTCCTGCAATACGGATCGTTCCCCCATCCGGCTGCCATATGCCGGACAGAACTTTCATGAGCGTCGACTTCCCGGCGCCGTTCTCGCCCATAAGGGCGTGAACTTCGCCGGCAACGAGATCAAAGCTTACGCCCTTCAGCGCATGCACGCCGGGGAAATGCTTGTCGATTGCCTCGAGCTTGATGAGTTCATGCATGAGCGGACCTCCACGCAGGCAGCGCGACCAGCGCCTTGATCAGTCCAGACCGGTCGGCCGCGAGTTCGGGTAGCCTCTCCGGCAGCTCTTCGAGGGACAGGACGGTCGAGACCAGTTTGCCGCCGTCGATCGCACCCGAGGACAGAGCCTCGATCACGTGCAGGAAGTCGGGCGTCTGCGCGTTGCGGCTGCCGACGAGCTTCATTTCGCGTTTGTGGAACTCGGCGTCGGAAAATGTGAGTTCACCCTTGACCACGGACACCAGCACGTAGGTGCCTCCATGCGCCACGTGGAGAAAACCCGCCTCCATCGCCTTCGGATTGCCGGTCGCATCGAAAACGACATCGAAACCGTCTTCGAGACCGCCGACGAGGAGCGGTTCATTGGCCAGGTGAAGCTGCGAGAAACCCAAAGATCTCGCGGCTTCGAGACGTTCCTCGCTCATGTCCATCATGTGGACCTCCGCACCGGCCAGACGCGCAAAGAGAGCGGCCCCCAATCCGATCGGTCCGGCGCCGGTAACGAGAACCCGGTCGCCGGGCGCTGTTTCGGAACGCCGTACCGCATGAGCGCCGATCGCGAGAAACTCGACGAGGGCCGCATCCCGTTCGGACAGGCTCGACGCATCGTAGAGATTGCCGGCCGGAACCGCGATCCTCTCGCACATTCCCCCGTCCCGGTGGACGCCGAGAACGCCGATCGCCATGCAGCAGTTCGGCTTGCCGCGCAGGCAAGCCCGGCATTTTCCGCAGGCGATGTAGGGATTGACGGTGACGAGCTGACCCTTCTTCCACCCCTCGGCATCTTCCGCCACATAGCCTGAAAGCTCGTGGCCGATCACGCGTGGGTATTCCAGATAGGGATGCTTTCCTTCGAAGATGTGATAGTCGGTGCCGCAAATACCCGCCGCGGCAAGGTCGACGAGCACCCATCCTTCGGGTGCGGCGACCGGCAAATCTCTTTCGAGAAGACGAAACTGGCCCGGCTCCACGCACACGCCGCTTACCATGCGACGGACAGACGTCGACTGCGTATTCATTTATCCTCCCCAGGCATTATGTTTTTTATGATTATAGACATTCTGCGGTCAGCGCAAATGTTTTTTATTTTTTAGTGCAAACAAGAAGAGGTCGGCGGAACTGTCGAGGCAGGAGGCCGATCCAGGTATCAACCCGTGAACAGTTGCCTGTGCCTAGAGAGGGCGGTTCCGGCGCTGATCTCCGCATTCCCGCCAATGACAATTGCCTGCAGGTAGGGCTCTCATCCGTTTGCTTCAGCAAGAGATGCGCTGATGTCGGCAATCGATCGGAACAGGACAAGCGGATCGTCCTTGGAGGGGAGGAAGCCTCGCCGCTGCCAGAACTGTGCCTCCTCTTCATCGACGGCATTGACCATCAGCGCCCGCCCACCGATGAGCGCCGCCGCCTGGACGCATCGCTGGAGTGCATGTTTCACCAAAGCGGTGCCGATGCCCCGCCCTGACCACTCCGTATCGGTGGCGAGTTGACCTAAAAGCAGACAGGGGACTGGATTGGGCGGCTGTCCTGTGCGGATCGAGCGCGGCAAAACCGAAGAAACCACAGCGGTCGGCGCGATGCCGTAATAGCCGACGACACGCCCAGCCTCATGGACAATAAGAACGACTGTAAAACCCTTCTCCTGGTTGGATAGAGCTCGCGTTTTCAGCCATTGATCGAGCGCTGCTTTTCCGCAGGAAAAGCCTGAAACGTCATGCGTGGCGGAGAGCAGTTCGGGTGCCGATAGAGCCACGGCTCACCGCTTCGCGGAATAGCCGGGCTCCCAGGGCGCAGGCCGCTTGGCCAGTTCCACAATTTCGGGAACCGGGGTCGCCGGACGGGAAAGGACTTCCATGAAATCAGCAAATCCCTCGGGGCTCATGCGGATCAGCGCCTGTTCCATGACAACTTCTTCAGCTGCGCGGACAGCGGCCTCACGCACGAAGTCCGTCCGCGATCGCCCGCGCAGGCTGGCCGCACGATCGATCAACGCGACGTCCGTCTCGGGCAGACGCATCGATATCGGGTATTCTTTGCGTTCGATGATGGCCATGGCTCATTCTCCTCAGGGGAAAATAAGACTCCGTATCGCTAAATGCAATACAAGCATCTATCCTTTCGGCAGACTGCTGAGTCTGCAGAGAGGGCGTGCCTGTCCGGCGCGACGGGACTGCCCTTCCTGCCAAGAAGGTCGTGGCGAGCTCAACCAGGCCAGCTTCGTGCGAGGATCTGCACCGCCCGGAGGATCTGTGCCTCCTCCAGAGCCGCATAGCCAAGGCGAAGGGCCTGCGGCGCCGGACCTTGGAGAGCGAAGCGCGTACCCGGCAACAGGGTCAGACCGGCCCGACCGGCATGTTCGGCCCAGACATCCGCCTTCACGCCCTCGCTCCGCAGCCAGAGTGCCAGCCCGCCGGCCGGCAGGTCGAATGCCACCCGCGTGCCCAGCTCTTGCGACAAGGCCCCGGCCAGCAGGTCCCTGCGAGCACGATAGACCCGCCGCGCCTTGCGGGCATGACGCCCGAGCTCTCCGTCGCGGATCAGTTCGGCCAATGCCGCCTCCAGCGCCGCATCTCCCTGTCGGTCGATCGCTGCCCGCGCCGCCGCCATGCGGGCCAGCAAAGGCTCCGGCGCCACGGCATAGCCCAACCGGATACCCGGCGAGAGCAGCTTGGAGAGAGAGCCGACATAGATCAGCGGCAGCTCCGCCGGCGCGCGCGTCGCAAGGGGCAGGACCGGGCGTCCTTCGAACCGGTACTCGTGGTCGTAATCGTCTTCGATCAGCGTGATGCCGTGACGTTGCGCCAGCTCCAGAAGCTGCAGTCGCCGGGCCGCCCCCATGGTGACCGTCGTCGGATACTGGTGATGCGGTGTGACATAGACCGCCCTGATGCGTGGATCGCAGATCAGCGCGGCCTCCAGCGCGGGGACCGACAGCCCGCCGGCGTCGACCGGCATGCCATGGACGCCCGCTCCGGCGGCGCGGAACGCCTCCCAGGCGAGCGGATAACCGGGCTCCTCCACGGCAATCACCTGACCAGGCTCGATGACCGCGCTCGCCGCCAGAAACAGCGCCATCTGGCTGCCGCGTGCGATCAGTACGCGTGCAGGGTCCGCAACCACGCCCCGGTCGGAGGCGAGATAGGCGGCGAGCGCCCGGCGCAGGGCAAGCGTGCCGCGCGCGTCTCCATAATCGGCCCCGGCCCGAAACGCCGGAGACAACAACGCCCGGCGAAAGGCACGCGCCAGCGCCTTGTTCGGCACCAGCTTCGGGTCGGGTGCGCCATCGGTGAAAGCCAATGCCGGGCGGACTTCCGCCGGCTCCTCCGGAACCGGAACGACACGCGAAGCCACCATTCCCTGAGGCAGATCGCCAGCGACGAACGTGCCACGCGCCGGCTCGGCACGAAGCCAACCTTGCGTCAGCAGCTCCTGGTAAGCCGCGTCAACGGTATTGCGATGCACCGCGAGCTCCCGCGCCAGCGCGCGCGTTCCCGGGAGGCGGGCACCGGGCGCGAGGCGGCCACGGGTGATGTCGCGAATAATAGCGTCGGCAATCGCCAGAAACACGGGGCCATGCGGCTTCTTCTCTATGTCCAGGGCAAGCGGATCACGCGCCATATCATTCCGGCCTATCACGATTCTAATAACTGGACCTTCTGTATGGGCCAGTTATCTGCGAGACCGACACGGAAACGCAAGAGGACATCCGTGTCGAAATCCGCCCTTATCCTGCGCCACCTGGCCTTCGAAGACCTCGGCAGCTTTGCCCCTGTTCTGGAGGACGAAGGCTATCGGCCTGTCCTGATCGAAGCCGGCATCGCCCCCCTGCCCGACCCGCTGGGCGCCGATCTCGTCGTGGTTCTGGGCGGCCCGATCGGCGTCAACGACGGGCGATCCTATCCGTCGATGGCAGCGGAGCGC
>DATGWU010000561.1:0-2558 GCA_035299345.1 Rhizobium sp. | reverse complement strand
CTGCACGCCGATATCGAAGAAGCTCGGGAAGGCGAGGAAATTCAGGGCGAGGATCACGAGAAGCGCGATCAGCTGCGGCGCAAGTCGCGCCCCCAGAGACCGGAGTGTCGCACTCATGCTGGTGTTCCTTCCGTATGCTGGGCGGCGATGGCATCGACGATCGACGCCGTCGTCATCTCCTCGCCGACGAGCTCGGCCACGTGGCGGCGGTCGCGCACCACGATGATGCGCGAGCTGTAGGCCAGCAGTTCCTCGAGTTCCGAGGAAATCACGAGGAGCGACATCCCCTTGTCGCAGAGGTCCTCGATCAGACGGATGATCTCCGCATGGGCGCCGACATCGATGCCGCGCGTCGGCTCGTCGAGGATGAGGAAGCGTGGATTGGTGGCGAGCCAGCGGGCTAGGATCACCTTCTGCTGGTTACCGCCGGAAAGCTGACGGATCGGCTTTTCGCGATCGGTGGTACGCACGTCGAGCGCGGCGATGTAGCGATCGGCGAGCTCGATCTGTTCGGCAAGCCGGATCGGACGCCACCAGCCGCGGCGCGCCTGCAGCGCGAGTGCTATGTTCTCGCGGATCGAAAGATCGCCGATGATGCCGTCGGTCTTGCGATCTTCCGGGCAAAAGCCGAGACCGTGCGCGACCGCGTCGCGCGGGCTGCCGATGCCGACCGGCCGGCCGTCGATTTCCACCGACCCGCTGTCGGCCGCAGCGATCCCGAAGAGCGTCGTCGCCGTCTCTGTGCGGCCGGAGCCGAGGAGCCCTGCCATGCCGACCACCTCTCCCTGCCGGAGCGAAAGGTCGAAGGGCTGGATGTGTCCTCTCTTGCCGTAGCCGGAAAACTTGAAACATACGGGCCGGTCTTCGGCCGACTTGCGGTGGGGCGATGCCTCGACGGCCTCCAGATCACGACCGAGCATCATCGAGATTAGTGAGTGCCGATCGAGCGTCGCCGTTTCCCGGCTGCCGACGAGACAGCCGTTGCGCAGAACGGTCACACGGTCGGCGATCTCGTAGACCTGGCCGAGGAAATGGGTGATGAAGATGATGCCGAGGCCCCGCGCCTTCAGGTCGCGCATGATCGAGAAGAGCATCTCGACCTCGCGCGTATCGAGGCTCGCCGTCGGTTCGTCGAGGATCAGCACCTTGCCGGAGAGATCGACCGCGCGCGCGATCGCCACCACCTGCTGGATCGCGACAGGATAGCGGGAAAGTTCCGCGCGCACATCGATATCGATGCCGTAGGTGGAAAGGAGGCTTTCCGCCGCCGCATTCATGCGCTTCGGATCGATGACGCCGAAACGGCGGGGCTGGCGGCCGAGAAAGAGGTTTTCGGCGACGGAGAGATTCCCGAGAAGGTTCACCTCCTGATAGACGGTGCCGATGCCGAGCTTCTGGGCCGCATGGGTGTCGCGCGGATCGATCTCCTCGCCGTCGAGCACGACGCGGCCGGCGTCACGGCGATAGGCGCCGGTCAGGCATTTGACGAGCGTCGATTTCCCCGCACCGTTCTCGCCGAGCAGCGCGTGGATTTCACCGCGTCTCAGGCCGAAATCGACGTGGTCGAGTGCCGTTGCTCCCGGAAAATACTTGCACAGCCCGGAGGCCGCGAGAATCATGGATTGGTCGTCGGTCATTCCAGCTCCAGCCCGAGGAAAGCGTCACCGCTTGCCGCCGCATTTCGTGCGGCAGCAAGCCGGGTTGCGGGTGCCCGGTTCGGCAAGGGAGACCGGAACGAGGCACCCGGACGGGGCAGATCAGTAGCCGAGGCCCTTCTTCTCCTCGTAGACCTTCTTCGGATCGTCGGCCTGGGTGTAGAGCTTCGATTCCGTCTGGATCCACTTCGGCGGCATGGTGCCGTCCTTCTTGTAGGCTTCCAGGGCGTCGAAAGCCGGGCCTGCCATGTTCGGCGTCAGTTCGACGGTGGCATTGGCTTCACCGGCGGCCATGGCGAGGAAGATGTCCGGAACGGCATCGATGGAGACGACGAGGATATCGGTTCCCGGCTTCAGACCGGCTTCCTTGATCGCCTGGATGGCGCCGACGGCCATGTCGTCGTTATGGGCGTAGAGGGCGCAGATGTTCTTGCCGCCGTCTTCCGCCTTCAGGAAGCTTTCCATGACTTCCTTACCCTTGGTGCGGGTGAAGTCACCGGTCTGGCTACGGACGATCTTGAGGTTGTCGTGACCGGTGATTGCTTCCTCGAAGCCCTTCTTGCGGTCGATAGCAGGCGACGAACCGGTGGTGCCCTGAAGCTCGACGATATTGCAGGACTTGTCGCCGACCGTTTTGACCAGCCAGTCGCCCGCGACCTTGCCTTCATGCACGAGGTCCGAAGTGACGGCCGTCATGTAGAGATCCTTGCTCGCATCGACGGTGCGGTCGAGCAGGATGACCGGGATTTCGGCGTCCTTGGCTTCTTCCAGAACTTCGTCCCAGCCGGTCGCGACGACCGGGGCGACGAGGATCGCATCGACGCCCTGCGCGATGAACGAGCGCAGCGCCTTGATCTGGTTTTCCTGCTTCTGCTGGGCGTCGGCGAACTTCAGGTCGACCCC
>DATGWU010000560.1:0-4588 GCA_035299345.1 Rhizobium sp. | reverse complement strand
GACGCGGCAACGGCCGTCGGGTCGACACGGATGACTTGCCGCACCGAGGCCGTATCGATCGCAAAAATCCGGTCCGCGCAGACGACCTCCAATACCCGAATGGTCGATACGGAGAGTGGAATGGTAAGGACGAATGCCGCTCCGCCCCGCGGTATTTGCGAGACTTCGACCATTCCCCGCAGGCTTTCCACGGCGGTCTTCACGATGTCCAGACCGAGACCACGGCCCGACACACGGGTGACCGTCCTCGACGTCGAGAAGCCCGGCTTGAATATCTGCTGCAGGAGGTCCGGACCGTCGCCGTCCGCCGCGTCCCGGAGGCCCGGAAAGTCGAAGCCGCGCCCGTCGTCCTCGACCTTCACCCGGATGCGGTCTCCAGTCACGGCTGCTGATATTGCGATCTTTCCCACCTCCGGCTTGCCGGTCTTGCGGCGTTCGTCAGGAGGCTCGATGCCGTGATCCATTGCGTTTCGCACCAGGTGACGCAGCGCATCCCGCAGGATCGAGAGAAGGGAACGATCGATCTGAATGTCGCCCCCGCTGATCCCGAGTTCCGCCGATTTGCCGGAAGCCTCCGCAACATCTCGGATGATGCGGTTCAGCCCCTTGCAGGCGTCGGCAAACGGAAGGGTCCGTGCCTCGCGAACCTCGCCGTCGAGGGCAACGGAGGTGCGTTCAATCTCACGCGTGCTGCGGCGGAGCGACGAAACGAGCTCACGCAGGCCTCGCTGAATCCCTGCGATGTCGCCCGTGTACTCGGGCGGGACGCGGATCCCGCGCACTTGCTCCCTTACGACAAGGGCCGTCTCGAGCTGGTGGCGCAGCACGTGGTTGAAGGTGACCAGTTCACCGCTCCTATAGAGGAGGGCATCCAGTCGTTCGGCGGCAATGCGCAGCGAACCATCCAGGTCGTCCGCACGAAGCTTCGTCGGCGGTCGATGCGTGCGAGGCCCAGACCCATTGCTCGCCTGCGCCGCCCGGCGCATCGCTTCGAGCAGTTCGCGGTCTTCGGCCGATGTGTCCGTTTCCCCTTCCCCAAGTGAGCTTCCCGCCTCGCGGAACCTGTCGGCCGCCGCCAGAAAGAGATCGAGCTTGTGGGCGTCGATCATGCTCTTCTCCCTCAGCGCGGTCGAGAGTATCTCTTCCATCGCGTGACAGAGGCCCTCGACGGCGCGAACCTGCATGAGACCGGCGGCTCCCTTCAGGCTGTGAACTGCCTTGAGAAGCTGCCGCTGGAGCTCCTCGCCGTTCCCGGGATCATCCGCCCGCTCGAGCGCGAGAACGAGATTCTCGATGTTGGAGGAACGCTCGCCGAGCTCCTGGGCGAACATCTGGCGGAGTTCAAGGTTCAGCGGGTCGGATGTCATCACGCGTCACCACCGTGTTCGGTCAGAAGTCCCTGGAGCCTCGACCCCAATCTGTTGAGGTCCTTGGCAGCCTCTTCCGACTGCCTGATGGCGGAGAGATTCTGGCTGCTCGCCTGTTCAATGTCGTGCATGGCGTCCTGGATCTGTTTCATGCCGGCTTTTTGTTGACCGGCCGAAGCGGCAATCTGTGCGACCGAACGCGCCGACTCGGCGATGATGGTCTCGAGCTGGCGTATGGTCTCACCGGCCTCAGTCACCGTTTCCAATGCGCGCCCGACGCTCTTGCTGCCTTCTTCGGTGCCGATCACCGCGGCATTGGTCGACTTCTGGTTCTCCATCAGGATGCGCCGTACCCTGGCCGTGGCGACCTTCGACTGGTCCGCCAGGGATCTGATCTCGGTGGCGACCGCGTTGAAACCTCTGCCGTGTTCGCCTGCGCGCGACGCCTCGATCGCCGCGTTCAATGCCAGAAGATTGGTCTGATCAGCGATCTCCGAAACCACGGACACGATCTCACCGATTTCCAGGCTGCTTTCGACAAGCGAAAGGATATCGTTCGCGATGCTCTCCGTGCGCCGACTGACGGTGTTCATCGCATCGACCGTTTCGTCGAGAGCCCGTCGTCCTTCAGTGCTTATCCGGACGGCGGAATCATATGCGGCGGAAACCTGCTGAGCGCGCTCGGCGGCCTGGACCGCCGTTCCACGAACATCGTCGACGCTCTTGACCGTCTCCGCGACGGCGACCGACTGTTCCCGCATGCCTTCCGCCTGGAGCGTGGTTCCTGCAAGGATCTCCGCGGCCGACGAGGAGAGATGCTGCGCTGTTTCGGCGATCGTCCCGAGAAGTCGCTCCAGCCTTTCCTTGGCATTCCGTTCCTTCTCGATCATGCCGGCAAGCTTGTCCGTCGTTGCGTTGAAGGATGCGTTCAGCGCGCTCAGTTCGTCTTCACCATCGACCGGCGCTCGCCGGGTCAGGTCACCTGCGCTGATCAACTTGGCGACCGCCGCAAGGGCGCGCACCCGTCCGATGAACTGGCGAACGACGCGCAGCATGAGGAAGAGCGTCATGATGGTCACCGCTGCCAGACCGAGCTGCATCAGCTGAGAACGTTGAAGTCTTACAGCGGCCGTCTGCTCGATCGAGCCGACGTAGCCTTCGAAATGCGTGGCATAGTCTCTGATTTTCTGCTCCAGGCCGTCGAGCGCCGCTTCATCAAGCGGCGCCGACGCGATCGCAGACTCGAGCGCGGGCTTCACCTGTCCCTGCCAGAGCGCGCGAATGCGTGCCGAATTGAGGATTTCGGTCGTTTCGGGCCGGGACGGCTGCGAGGGCAGCGTGCTCGTGTCGAGCTCGTCCAGCACCTGTTCGTAGCGGCCCATCAGGTGCCGCAGCTGGTGCGCGCGTTCGAAGGAAGCGGGACTCGCCGGGGCCTGAAGGCGGCTGGCGGTGTACAGCATCTCATGGAATATCCGCCCGTTGGCGAGCGACGAAGCAAGGGCGAGATCGCCCCGCACGCGGCTCAAGGCGATCCAGCTCGAAGTGAGGAGCAACGCAACGGCGGCAACGAGCAAGAATACGGCAATGCCGAGCCGTCCATAGAGACCACTTCGCCAAATGCGTCTCATGGGCGGATCTCCTTCGCCGCGGCATCCAGGTCTCCGGGAAAGAGACGCGGATCGGTGAGGAGGAAGTTGCCGTCGAGAAGACGGATGTCCGGCTCGGGCGTCATTTCGCGGGCACCCTCGGTATCATCGTCCTCCGGTCCGTCGTCGCCGGACCCGCGGTCGGCGGGGAGCGCGATGATCTCGGGGATACCCTCGCACAGGACGGTAAATTCGGGTCGAGACGCACCGACAACAAGACCCCAGCTGGCGTCGCACTCGTCCTCGTGCGACAATTCAAGCAACGGACGCAGATCAAAGACCGGCAGCAGATCACCACGCATGTCGTGGATGCCGACGAGATGCGGCGGCACGCCGGCCAGCGGCGTGAGCCGGGGCTTCGCAATCACCTCACAGATCAGGGGGAGTTCGATCGCAAGCCTTTGCCCCGACAGAGTGAAGGCCATCGCGGCGCGGGTATCCTCTTTCGCCTGTGGAACCACGCCGTCCTCAGCTCCCTGCACATCCCGCAATGATCCGAGATGCCGCTCGGTCGGGAAGAGAAATGCTTCGGTCTGTGCGATCGCCGCGTTCATTCGCGATCGGACATCGACCCAATCGATTGCGGCGTCGGGCTGTGGGCGTGGAGTTGTCACCTTGAAGCCTCCCCTGACAGAACGCCGTAGCCTTTCGATCCGGCGGACCGAATGATCTTCGGCTTCGCTGCGGGCATTACGCCCGCCTCCTGCCTCTTCTTGGGTTCCGTCGTCGGCAGCCGCCGGTAGACGATACCCGCATCGGTCGTCGTGCTCGCGAACGGAGCAATCCTGGAAAGCAGGGGATCAAGAGGGGCTGTAATCAGCCAGCCGCCTTCGGAAAGACACTCGAAGAGGTTGCGACCGATGCGGTTCACGGCCTTTTTATGGTAGTAGACCAACACGTTCCGGCAAAGCACGAGATCATAGCCGTCCCGTGCATCCGGCCATGTGACATTCTCCGCGGCCACGTCGAGGAGGCGAAACCGGACCTGGGCCGTAAGTGAACGCTTGAGGCGAACACGTCGTCCGCTGCTCCTAAAGTACCGCTCCGTGACGGCGGGATCCAGATTTCGCAGAGACCATGCGTCGTATTCGCCGAGGCGAGCGCGTGCCAATGCGTTACGGCGAATGTCGACGCCGGTAATCCGTACCGCTTCCGACAGGCCAGCCTCCGTGCAGAGAATGGCGAGGGAATAGGGCTCCTCGCCTGTCGAACAGCCGATGCTGCAAATGCGGATGGGGGTACCCGAGCGGTTTCCGCGTATCTCGGGCAGGATTCGGTCACGAATGAACGCGAACTGCTGGGCATCGCGGAAGAAATGCGTCTCGCCCACGGCGAGCGCGGAAACGAGATCCCGGACAAGGTCCTGGTCCCAGTTCAGCCGTTGCAGAAGGCTGTCGGCGCCGATCTGATGCGCGGCCATGACCCGCCGGACCGCCGAGGTGATTTGCCCGCGTCTCGGTTCTGAGAAACGCAGGCCCACATCCGCTGCCACACGCTCGGCCAACTGCCCGATGTCTATGCTGACTTCCGTCCCGGTCACGAGCCACCTTCCGTCCTGTGATACTACTAGGTCTT
>DATGWU010000559.1:0-2515 GCA_035299345.1 Rhizobium sp. | reverse complement strand
CCAGCTCGGGCTCGAACGGAAGGCGGCGCGCAAGGCCTCAACGCCGTAGCGACCATCCTTGCGGGAGACGACGTCAGGCGGGTTCGACGCCCTGAATGCCGTTGTCGTCCTCGGCAAGCGGCGCGGTCGCGTTCACCCGGTCGGCGCCGAGCACGGGGATCGTGGCGCCCTGGAAACCGGTCTTCTCGTCGCGGGCCTTGCCCCGCCGGCGGCCCATGCGCCAGGCGGCATAGCCTGCATAGACGGCGAAGATGAAGGCCAGGAACCAGACGAGGCCGACCGGTCCGAGCGCCTGCATGAGGCTGCCGCCGATCAAAGGGCCGGTGACGGTTCCCATGCCGTAGAGGATCATCACGCCGCCGGAGACGGTCACGTATTCGCCGGGCTCGGCCATGTCCGCGGCGTGGGCGGCATTGAGCGCATAGACCGGATAGAGCACCGCGCCGACGAAGAAGCCGGCGACGCAGGCCGCAACGACGCCGAGCGTGCCGACGGCCGCCATGGCGAGGCTCGCCGCAACGCCGAAAAGGCCGCAGGCGATCATCACCAGGCGGCGGTCGATCCGGTCGGAAATGCGCCCGATCGGCATCTGGGCGAGCGCACCGCCGGCAAGCACCGCGGCAAGCAGCGTCGCGCCGCCGGCGGCATCCATACCGATCGCCTGGCTGTAGACGCCGCCGAGACTGCCCCAGGTGCCCGACAGCGCCCCGGCGAGCAGCGAGCCGACGAAGGCGATCGGCGAACGCCGGTAGAGGCGGGCGAGATCGAACCGCGCCTCGGCGATCGGGGCCGGGGACGGCGCGGTGGACAGCATGGTCGGCAAGAGGGCCAGCGAGAAGACGATGCCGCAGGCGACGAAGAGCCCCATCTCCTTCGGTTCGCCGAGCGGCACGAGATACTGGCCGCCGATCGAGCCGAGGAGGCAGGTGATCATGTAGACGGAAAAGACCGCGCCGCGATTGTCGTTGGTGACGCGCTCGTTGAGCCAGCTCTCGATGATGAGGTAGCTGCCGGCGATGGCGAAACCGGCAAGCGCCCGGAAGGCGAGCCAGGCATAGACCTCGACCAGCAGCGCCGAGAACAGGATCGAAACGGTGAGCAGGGTGATGAGGGCGCCGAAGACGCGGACATGGCCGACCCGCCGCACCAGAACCGGCGTGACGATGCAGGAGAGCGTGAAGCCGAGCGTGTAGGCGGTGGCGATCACCGAGACGGTGACGGTCGACCAGCCTTCGGAGAGCGAACGCAGCGGCACCAGGTAGTTCATCAGCCCGAGCCCGGTCATCATCAGGAGGGTGGACAGCATCAGGGCGGCAATGGAGGCGAGGCTGGTCAGCATCGGGGCCGATTCCGTTCGGAGAGTGCCAAGCCTTTATGATGAAACGAGGATTGTGTCGACGGGAAAGCAGCCCGACGCATGGTTGCATGCGCTGTTGCGCATACTCCTCATATGGTTGCGCCATGTGGAACAAAGATGTATTCTATCAATATGACCAACCATTTAGGCCTTCATGCCAGGTGCCCGACTGTTCTTTATTCATAAGCACTAATTCATATTTCGAGTATAAGATGACCGTCGTGGTGGCGGGTAAGCGGCGCTACCGACCGGATTTCCGGATCGGCTGGGCGTCGCGGCAACGGGGTGGGGCTCCCCGAGGGGAAAGGCGAGGCTGACAATGGCGTATTCCGCTGCGGATCTGCAGGCGCATCCGCGTTTCCTTCTGGCGGTCCGCTTTCTTGCGGACAAACTGCGTGGCGTCCACGACAGCAATCCGCGCCTTGCGCGCTTCCTCGCCTCGCAGCAGCGCTGGCTGCTGAGCCAGGCGGCTTTCGCCCTGCATAACGAATACGATCCGGCGGTGCCGCGCTCTGGTCTCACCATCAGCCGGCTGCGCGACATGGCGACAGGGGTGGATGCCGCGAGCCGCAATACGATCCTGAATTTCCTCCACCAGCTCCAGGCCTATCGCTTCATGCGGATCGCCGGCGATGCGGCAAAGCGACCCCGTCGCTTCGAGCCGACGGAGGTGACGGTTCAGGCGATGTTCAACTGGCTGCTCGCCAATCTGGCGGCGCTCGATCAGCTCGACGGCGGCGCCCGTGCCGTCACGATGGTCGACCATCCGGAACTCTTCCGCCTTGTCCAGCCGCGCGCCGCGCGCCAGACGATCGAGGACATGCGCTGGCGGGAGCCGCCGCCGAGGGTTGCGATGTTCCTATGGACGGAATCCGGCGGACTGGTGATGGACGAACTGATGCGCAGGGTAGGGACGGGCGTTCCGAACGCCGAGCTGGTCGACGTCGGCCGGATCGATGCCCGCGCGATGGCCGAGACCTTCCGCATGTCGCGCACCCATCTGCAGCGGCTGCTCAACCGGGCGATCAGTGAAGGTTGCCTCGTCTGGAAGGGGGACGGACGCAAGGACGGCCTGTGCCTCAGCCGCGATTTCCTGCAGGAATATCTCGGCTGGCAGGCGATCAAGTTTGCGGCGATCGACGACGCCTACGAGGGCGC
>DATGWU010000558.1:0-18659 GCA_035299345.1 Rhizobium sp. | reverse complement strand
CCCCGCCTGTAGACCGCAACGTCGGCGATCGCACCCGCACCGAGATGACCACGATCCTTGAGCCCGAGGAGCCTCGCGGGGGCGGCGCGGGTCATGATGGCAATCTCGTCGAGCGTGTATTCACGCGTGATCGAAGACAGCGTCGAGTACCGCAGGGCCGACTGGTTGAGCTTCTCCGATTGGACATCCCGCGCCTCGCGGCTCATCAGGAGTTCGAAAAGTTCCGGATAGGTGGTGAACGGCGCACCGTTCGGATGATCCGTCGTAAAGAAGACACGCCACGGATCGGTGATCAGCAGGAAGAGCTCGAGCCCGATCGCCCATTGCAGCGAGCCGTAATAATCCTGCTTGTAGCGGTAGGGCACGATCCCGCCACCATTCGCGTCACCGTCATAGATGACGGACTTGCGCGGGCTTGCGTGGCCGATGGCCGAGAACTGGCGAATAACGTCGGCGGAGATCGTCACCGTCTGGCCAAACATGACCTGACCGACATCGATCGTGACTTCAGGACTTCCGTTGACGAGTTCGGCGAGATGAGCCGCCTGCGAGGAGAAGCCACGTTTCCCCTCAGTCCCGTACCCATAGAACTGCAGGTGCGCGAGGTGGAGCCTTTCTCCCTCTGCCGCGCTGATTGTCTCTGCCGCCGTCGCCGCATTGCCGGGTACGCCGAGATTGTTGGCATGAACGTGGAGCGGATGCGGAACACCGAGACGGCCAACGGCCGCCTGCAGCGTCTTGACGATCCTGCGCGAGCTGACGCCGTAGGCAGGCACCACATCGTCGAAGGAGAAGGCGCGAACGTTTTCCTTGAAAGCCGCCGCACCGCCAGCATTGATCACCTTCACCCCCAGCGACCGTGAGGACGAGACGGTCCAGGCGACGTAATCGTCGATCATCGCCGCCGGCTCGTTATCCCGGATCATCGAGAGGAGAAAATCGTCGTTGCCGAGAATCGCAAGCGTCGCTTTGTCGATGATCGGAATGTCGGAGAGTTCCAGGTGCGTGTGGAGCGCGTTGAGCGGGTTCATCGCCGGCTCGACCACCGTCGTGAAACCCATCTGTGCGTAGAGCGTCCCGGTCCGGAAGGTCGACCACCCGGCATTGGAAAGCGCGGTGTGCAACGGGCGGGCCTCATGGGCGCGATGGTGCTCGGGCAGCAGCAGGCGCGCCGTGTTCACGTTACCGCCGCCGACATGGGAATGAATGTCGATTGCCCCGGCCATCACCACACAGCCGGAAACGTCGAAGGTCTTGTCGGCACGCCGGCCTTCCGGCCTCTCGACGATCAAGCCGTCACGGATCCACACGTCCCGCCGTCGGCTCTCACCGTTTACAGGGTCGACGACCTCTCCTCCCGCCAGTCGGATCAGCACGGCAGCGCCTCCCTTTCCGGCAGGGCATCCGCCAGTTCGCGAAGAACCCCGGAAACACGCGGACGATCGGAGGGGGCGGACGCCTGCACGGCCGACAGCGTCCCGATACGGCTTGAATAGAAGACGCCGTCGTGGTCGACACCCGCCCGTCCGACGGTGATCGTTACCGCAGCCCCGGAAGCCGCACCCTCGCCGGGAACGAAGGCGACGAGCGGCAGGCCGCGGCGATGCACCGGCGGATCGCCCTCTCCCTCCGAAATCCAGAGATGCAGGTCCGCCTCCCGTTCGGCGATCATCCGCGTCACGTCCGAAAGCTGTGGATCGTAGACCGGCTTGCCGGTACCGAAGCCGGTCCTCGGCGGAAAGCCTGTCATCCAGACGGATGCGAGCGCGAGACCCCAGGCACGATCGTCGGAAGGCAGGAAAAGGCTGGTGGCACGGCGGCTGCGATTGAGATCACTGACCAGTCCTTGCAGCATGGCAAGCGTGAAAATTCCCTGCTGCCGGCCGGAGAAAACAAAGACGGGGAAAGCAGCCTTTTCGATCGCCGCGTTGAGTTCATCACCCCCCTCGACGGCACCGACGCTCTTCCTGCCGCCGAGACCGGCCCGCACGGAGGCGAGAACGGTGGCCAGCGGTTGGCCGAGAGCCTCGACCACGCTTGCCTTAACCCGTTTCCGCACGGCAGAGATCTCGGGTGCGGTATCCTGGCGTCCTGCACCCGATATGTGGAACCAGCGCCGTTTATGCGACGGCACCAGATCCGGGCGCACGTTATGCCAGGACAGAAGGAGCTCGTGGTGAGCGGCCGGGATTTCGCCGACCAGAACGATCAGATCCGCCCTGCGGCGGGTCTCGAGCGGGGTCGTGAAGAAGCCGCCATGATCGGTGAAGAGCGCCGCCTCTTCGGCGAGTTCGCATCCGCGGACATGGTCATAAGCCGCCCCGACCCGTTCGGCCAGCGCGATCACACTTCGACAACCATGAATATCCGAATCGACTGAAATAACCGGGCAGCGGCACGACACCAGAAGCTTTGCCGTCTCCTGAATAGCGGCTGTCAACGAAACTGCCTGGTTGCCTATCCACGCAACCGACATACCCCACAACTTTCTGGTGCCGGTCTAGATTCTAGCCAATTCTCTGAGAAAGTGAACCCCCGCCCGGAATCAAAATCGCCGATCAGTCGTCGTACTTCAAGTAGGCAAACCGCTGATCCGTCCGCGGGGTACCTTCCAGGGCACCGCCTTCCCTGCCGGGTTGCCACTGCACGACTTCCTCGATCTTGCGGGCGAGTTCGAAGTCCTTGTCGGTGATCCCCTTGGCCACGTGCGTCATCAGCTTGACCTCGACCCAGGCATAGGACGCCTTGAGATCGGGATGATGCCACGCCGCTTCGGCCAGGTGGCCGACCGTGTTGATGACCATCAGCGTCGATTTCCAGCTGTGGGTCTTGTACTTGCGGCGCAGCCAGCCATCCTCGTAACGCCAGTGCGGCAGTTCACGCGTCAGCCTCTCGAGGATCTCGGCTTCGGAGTAGACACGGTCCGCCTTGCCGGCGGCATCGGTGCGGTCGTTCATCGACATGGCCTCCCTCATTCTTTGATCACGCCGCTTGCGCTGCGACCAAAAGACGATATCATATCCCCGGGCCCGATATTCTAGATTGTTAGAATTACATCAAATGTCGGACTCCGTCACCATTCAAGTCCCTGCACGCTTGCATCTCGGTTTCCTCGACATTCCGGGCAAGACGAGCGGGCGTTTCGGCAGCATAGGTCTTCCCCTCGAGACGATCTCCACCGTCCTGACGGTCGCCAGAGCGCGCGAAACCAGCGTCGAGGGCGGGGAGCAGGCGCGTATTCGCGCGCATATCGCCAAGCTGAGCACCCATCTCGGAATCGATAGCCACCACAAGGTGATCGTGCACCGCACGATCCCGAGTCACTCTGGCCTCGGATCGGGAACGCAGCTCGCCCTTGCGGTCTCCGCGGCGCTGCGGACGCTTCATCAGCTCCCGTTCGCCATTCGCGACGACGCCGTATTTCTCGGCCGCGGCACGCGCTCCGGCATCGGTATCGCGGCCTTCGATCGCGGTGGCCTGATCATCGACGCCGGCAAGGGACAGGACGACCAGGCTCCCACCGTGATCTCGCGCATCCCCTTTCCCGAGAACTGGCGCGTCATCCTGGTATTCGACCATCACCATGAGGGTATCCACGGCGAGGCCGAAATCGCCGCCTTCCGCGCTCTCCCGCCGTTTGCCGAGACGAGTTCGTCGACCATCTGCCGCACGACGCTGATGGCGCTGATGCCGTCTCTGATCGAGGGTGATCTCGCCGCCTTCGGCAAGGCCGTGGAGACCATTCAGGCCGAAATCGGACGCTACTTTGCGCCCGCACAGGGAGGCCTCTTCACCAGCAAGGCGGTCGAAGCCGCCGTCCGCAAGCTGGCGGTTCACGGCGCGGTTGGCATTGGGCAGAGCTCATGGGGGCCGACTGGCTTTGCCTTCAGCGAGTCGCAGGAGGCGGCAGAACAGATCGTCGAGGACGCCGGCATCGATCAACCGAGCCTCAGTACCCGCATCGTGCCCGCACGAAACCTCGGCGCGAAAATCACCCAGACGGTGATGCCGCCGCAGTTCGGTTTGAGACAAGGGCGCTTTCACTGAGGAGGAACGAGAACCTTGAGCCGCAAGACCATTCTCCACATGCTCACGCCGCTGAAGCAGATGAGCCCATTCGACGTCAACATGGCGCTCGATGCGGGATATGATCACGTCATCCCCTATACCGACGTAACGCTCGCAGACGTCGGTAATCTCGTGCAGGACGCGATCTTCTCGCGACCTCCGGATGCGGGCGTGGCGACGGGGATTTTTCTTGCCGGCAAGGATGTAGCACTGGCACTCGACATGCTGGATGCAGCAAGAAAGGCCATAGTCCCGCCGTTCGGGGTCTCGGTGTTCGCAGATCCAGCCGGGTCCTTCACGACAGCCGCCGCGATGGTGGCGAAGGTCGAGAAGGCGCTGGCAAAACAGCACGGCCGCGACCTGAACGGGGCAAAAGTGGCGATCTTTGGCGCGACCGGCGTCGTCGGTTACTGCACCGCCGTCATCGCGGCCAGGGAAGGCGCCGCGGTCACCATCGCCGGCCATGACGGCATCGAACGCGTCCGGCACGTCGCCCAATCGGTGAAGGATCGCTTCGGCGTCGATGTCGAAGCTGTTGACGGATCGACGGAAGACGACAAGAGGGCGATACTCGCGAGGGCGGAAATCGTCTTGACGGCCGCGAAGGCGGGCGTACAGGTGATATCCTCGGAACAGCTACAGTCATCAGGGAAACTCTTCGTCGCTGCGGACGTGAATGCCGTTCCGCCTGCGGGCATCGAGGGGCTCAAGGTCAATGCCAACGGCGAGCCCCTCCATGGGCAGGCGATCGGCATCGGTCCCCTGTCGATCGGCAACGTCAAGTACAAGACCCAGGCGGGTCTCTTCGCGCGGATGATCTCCGCCGAGAAACCCGTCATCTTTGATTTCCAGGATGCATTCACCCTTGCCCGCAGCCTCGCCAAATAGCTCCACGATCCTGGTGGTGGCGATTTCCGGGCGGTCGCTCGCAACAGCAGCGCGCCGGGCGGGGTATCGCGTGCTGGTGGCTGATCTCTTCAACGACATCGACACCTGTCGGCTGGCCGAACGGGCGACGATCCTGCCGGGCAGCTTGCACAATGGGATCGACGGCCGTGAAATCGTGCCGAGCCTCCGGAAACTTGTCGGAGAGGACTGGCCGGAGGCACTCGTCTATGGCTCGGGCTTTGAACGCAGGCCGGAGATCGTCGACATGCTGGCGGAGGCTTTTCCGGTTGCCGGTAACAGTGCGGACGCGATCAGGCGGGTGAAGGATCCGCTGTCACTTGCGTCGCTTTGTGGCGAAATCGGTATCCCCCATCCGGAAATCCGTTTCGATGCGCCGAAAGATCGACGAGACTGGCTGACGAAGGTCCCCGGCGGCGCCGGCGGCTCCCATGTGCGGCCGGCCACGTCTGTCAGTCCCTCTCCGTCGGGCAGCTATTTCCAGCGGCACATTCCGGGGGGGGGCCTCTCCGCACTGTTCCTCGCCGAGCGAGGTCGTGCACGCGTCGTCGGCTACAGCCGCCAGTGGTCCTCGCCGACCGCGACAAGCCCGTTCCGATATGGCGGCGCCGTTCGCCTGCCCCGCTTACCGCGCGAGAAGGGACGGGAAATCAGTGGCTGGCTGAACGGTCTCGTTGCCCGAACGGGGCTGGTCGGCCTCTGCAGCGCGGACTTCATTGACGGACCGGAGGGAACGTTCCTTCTGGAAATCAACCCGCGCCCGGGTGCGACGCTTGACATTTTCGACGGGGAAGACACGCCATTGCTGACGCAACATCTTCGCGCGGTTCGCGGCAAGAGTACCGACATCCCCCGTTACCGCGGGGTGATGGCGTCAGCGATCGCCTATGCCGCGCGGCCGATCCCGCGCTTTCCGGATCTGGACTGGCCGCCGCTGACGGCAGACCATCAGCGCCCCGGCTCCGAGCTCGACGCGGGCGATCCGGTTTGCACGGTGCTCGCGCAAGCCCGCTCCGCCGCGGCCGCCGAACGAGCGGTCAAGGCAAGAATAAGCGAACTGACACCCCATTGGGAGGAGAATGCAGGATGAAGGACGGAGAAGCCTTCCTGAACAAAAGCGCGCAACAGGTTGTCGAACGCATGATCGCCGAAGCCGAGCGGCTCGGTATCAGCCACAGCCGCGGCAACCTCGGAGAACACCTGATCGACGCGGGCGCACAAAGCCCCGGCTCGATGGAGGCCGGGCTTCGCATGGTAGAGATCTGCATGGGTGGGCTCGGCAACGTATCGGCAAGCCTCGACCGACATTCCTCGCGCTGGCCGCTTTCGATCGAGGTTCGCTCGTCCCAGCCGGTCCTTGCCTGCCTCGCCAGCCAGTATGCCGGATGGCAGCTGAGCCACGAGAAATACTTCGCCATGGGATCAGGACCGGTGCGGGCCCTCGCGCGCGTCGAGCCGCTCTTCGACGAAATCGGCTACAGGGAACCGGCTATCGAAAGCTCGGTGGTCGTTCTTGAAACCGCAACACCGCCACCCGCCGCCATTGTCGAGAAGGTGGCCAATGCCACGGGGCTAGTGCCGGACCGCCTCACCTTCGTCTATGCGCCGACGCAGAGCATCGCGGGCTGCGTCCAGATCGTCGGCCGCGTGCTGGAAGTCGCGCTGCATAAGGCGCATGACCTCAAGTTCCCGTTGGACGCCATCGTCGACGGTATCGGCAAAGCACCGATCCCTGCACCGCATCCGGACTTCCTGACAGCAATGGGACGCACGAACGACGCGATCATCTATGGCGGCCTCGTCCAGCTGTTCGTCCGGGGTTCTTCGGCCGCTGCCCGCGATCTTGCCGAACATCTGACAAGCGACGGATCGCGAGACTATGGCCAGCCCTTCTCGGAAATCTTTCGCAAGTTCAGCGGCGACTTCTACGCCATCGACCCACACCTCTTCAGCCCGGCCGAGGTGATCGTCACTGCGATCGAGACCGGTGAAACCTTTCGCGCCGGCAAGG
Source organism: Rhizobium sp. (assembly GCA_035299345.1). Classification (GTDB taxonomy): domain Bacteria; phylum Pseudomonadota; class Alphaproteobacteria; order Rhizobiales; family Rhizobiaceae; genus Allorhizobium. Next base: position 11,674 of record DATGWU010000558.1, on the reverse strand, counting down.
CGAATATCGACATGTTGGAGCAGTCCCTTGGCTGAAATGACACCACCTGTCCTGCGGGACAAGATACTGATTACGTCCGACCGCACCGACAGCCAGGTGCAGCAGTTGAGCGCCGCGCTTGCCCGGCTCGGCATGGACGCCGTCTTCCTGCGGCTTGCGGATATCGCCTTCGATTCCCGCTACGTTTCCGGCATCGCCATTCCGGGGTTCGACGGTGCATTGCCGGCGGGGATCATCGTCCGCTCGATCTCCTCCGGCAGCTTCGAAGCCGTCACGCGGCGGCTCGGGATCCTGCATGCGTTCGGCCATCTCGGCGTACCGGTCTGGAATTCGGCAAAGGCGATCGAGCGCTGCGTCGACAAGTCGACGACGACGTTTCTCATGGCCCGCTCCGGCCTTCCGGTACCGGAAACTTTTGCCGTCGAGTCGATCGCCAATGCTCGCGCTATCGCCGAACGCGAGCTGCCGAAGGGGCCGCTGGTATTGAAACCTCTCTTCGGCTCTCAGGGCCGTGGGGTGCGGCTGATCGAAACGGTCGAACAATTACCCGACGGGCTGGAGGTCGACGACGTCTACTATCTGCAGCGCTACGTCGCCAGACCCGGAACGACCTTTTGCGACTACCGGGTGTTCACCTGCAACGGCACCGTACTCGGCATGATCGCACGTCGCGCGGACGGATGGGTGACAAACATCGCGAGAGGTGCGCGCGCGGAGCCGGTGACGGGACCGCTTTGCCCGGCGCTGGAGACGCTCGCGCTTTCCGCCGCCGCGGTGATCGGAACGGACTTTTCGGGGATCGACATCATCCCGGCGGCAGACGGCAGGCTCCAGCTTCTCGAGGTCAACAGTATGCCCGCATGGACGGGACTACAGTCTGTGATCCCGGTCCGGGTTGCGGACTGCATCGCGGAAGCACTGGTGTCCCACATCGCCCCCGCGGAAGGAGAGAGGCCCGCCGCCTGATGCCGAAACCCGCCGAAATCGACGCAGCCTATCGCGAGGCGTGCAGGATGGAAATCGAGGCGCTGAAGCCCGGCAACGTACACCGGTTCGCCGACGGACACCGCATGTCGGCGCAACAGTTTCTGGACAGCGCGGAGGTATCGGCGCCCGCGGTCTGTCATCCCGGATGGCCGGTCGGGCGGCGAATCCTCGACGCCATCCGGGTGACGCGAGAAATGGTCGGCACCAACACCAATCTCGGGATTGTCCTGCTGTGTGCGCCCATCGCCAAAGCGGCAGAGGCAGGAGGAGACGACCTTCAGAAAGAGCTCGCAACTGTCCTGGGCGCGATGGATGACGGTGATGCGCAGGACGTCTTCCGCGCAATCTTGCTTGCCAACCCGGGAGGGCTTGGCGAGGCGGAAAACGACGTCGCGGAACCACCGAGAGTGCCACTCCTTGTCGCGATGCGGGAAGCGGCCGGCCGCGATCTGATCGCCCGGCAATACGTGAACGACTTCGAGAATGTCTTTTCGGGTGGACTTGCCGCCTACCGCACAGCCGAGGACGGTGGAGAAACGGGCATGTGGCCCACGGTCTTTACCTATCTCCACTTTCTCTCGCGATTTCCGGACAGCCACGTGGTGCGCAAACACGGTATCGGGCGAGCTGAGGAAATCCGTCTGGAGGCGGCTTCGGTCGCAGGCCAGCTGGGAGAGATCGCCGCGGAACCGGAACGCCTGCGGCTGCTTGCCGATTTCGACCGGCGGTTGAAAGCCGAAAACATCAACCCCGGGACATCGGCAGACCTGACGGTCGCGACAGTTTTCGCCGAGAGGCTCAACTTCGTCTTGCATAATTCGCAGGTAAGTGCTTGAATTTCTCCGGCGGAAGATTGGGCTTCTGCTGCTATCTGGCCAACCGACCCGCGTACAAAGGGTGCTGTGAACAAGGATAGCTGTCCATCGAGCGTCGTGTCTCGAAGGTACGGCATCTTTGGACAAACCATTTTGGAACGGTACAGGGAGGTACATGGCCGTGGCAAAAATCAATAAAGTTCTGGTTGGCGAATCTCTTGTTGGCGACGGTAACGAAGTCGCTCACATCGACCTTCTCATCGGTCCGCGCGGAAGCGCGGTCGAGTCTGCATTCTGCAATGCCCTGACGAACAACAAGGACGGATTTACCTCCCTCCTTGCAGTTATTGCGCCCAATCTGCCTTGCAAGCCCAACACCGTGATGTTCAACAAGGTGACCATCAAGGGAGCCAAGCAGGCCGTTCAGATGTTCGGTCCCGCCCAGTATGGCGTCGCCAAGGCGGTACAGGACAGCGTCGCGGACGGCACCATTCCCGCGGACGAAGCGGACGACGTCTTCATCTGCGTCGGCGTCTTCATCCACTGGGAAGCCGCCGACGATGCCAAGATCCAGGACTTCAACTACAGGGCAACCAAGGAAGCCATTCAGCGTGCCGTTGCCGGCAAGCCGACGGCGGCCGAAGCGACCGCACAACGCGATCAGGTCAAGCATCCCTTTGGTGCATAGACACGAGACAACCCCGCACAGAGCAAACCCTCTGTGAATTCGGATGGCCTGTTGCGCCGGTTGGCTAAGATCTTCGGATTCTGAAGCATGGAAAGAGGGAGAAATTCCTCTTTCCAGTCAGTCAACGGTCCTGCGCGACGGTGTCCGTTCCTTCCATCATTCCGGCAATGGACTCACGCGTCAGCGTCCCGCTGTGAACCGACGTGGCGACGAGCGCGGCCGAAATGCCCATGTCCTCAAGCCTCCGCAGATCTGCCACATCGCGAACGCCGCCCGCAGCGACGACCTGCCGCGTACCCGCGCGCACTTTGATCTCCGCGAGACGGGCGAAATCAGGTCCCGTCCCCGAACCGACGCGGGCGAGCGTCATGACGATGACGCGGGAGGGCCAGAGGTCAGACCGGACAAGGACCTCCTCTGGCCCGGTGAACGCCTCGCCGCGGAAGTCGAGAGAGAGGATTGCGCGGGGATAGGCCGGGAAGTGGGTGAGGAAATCCGCATCCGTAAGCGATTCCGATCCGATAATCGGCGCCACGCCAGGCAAGGCGTGTGCACGCGCGAGGCTTTCCGAATTCGGAAATCCGGCATCGAGCCAGACGCCCGGCGCTGATGTCAGGCGCGCGAGACGAAAAGCAGCGGAGCAGTCACCCGTGCCGGTGGCAATCGCGTCGAGATCCGCGACATAGAAGACTGGAAACGGGTAGACGCTAAGTAAGCCTTCCGCGACATCTTCCAGGGCCGGGCGAAGGCTCAACGGCGTCTCGATCGGGCGATACGCCTGCCGTTCGCCGCGGCGGGCATGGACCACGAGAGCATCTTTGATGTCGAGAACCGGAATGATAAGCACGAGCAGAAACCCAGAGAGGACGAACCACTCCATGGAAGACCGGAATTCCGCAGAAGGAAAGCGCTTTGTCGCGGGCTGGGACATCGGCGGCGCTCATCTGAAGATGGCGCTCTGCGAGAATGGCGTCGTCACGCATGCGGCCACGCTGAAGACATCGATGTGGCTCGGCATCGACGAGGTCCGGCGGGGCATCGAGTCCTTGCGGGCGGAAGTGCCCGCGAGCGCCGCAAATGCCTTCACCATGACGGCCGAGCTTTCCGACGGATTTGCCGATCGGAGCGAAGGTGTAGAGGGCATTCTATCGTTGATCGAAGAAGAGTTCGGTACGGAGGAGACGCGTATCTACGCCGGTCGCGCCGGCTTTGCCGACACGGCGCGAGCGCGCGGCCTGTCGACCGATATTGCCTCCGCCAACTGGCACGCGACAGCCGCGCTCGCGGCAAGCGTAGTCGGTGAAGCCCTGTTCGTCGACATGGGTTCGACGACGACCGACATCCTCGCGCTGCAGGACGGCGTCGTTGCGAACACGGGCTATTCCGACGCGGAACGCCTGCTCACCGGCGAGCTGGTCTATACCGGCTTCACGCGATCGGCGCTGATCGGCATCGCCGAGCGTGTCCCCGTCGGCGGCGTGATGACGCCACTGATGAACGAATACTTCGCCAACACGGCCGACATCGCGCGTATCCTCGGCATGCTCGACGAGGCGGACGATCAGTATCCGTCAGCTGACCGGCGGGAAAAAACAGTGACCGGATCGATCGGCCGACTGGCACGGATGATTGGCCGCGACGGACCAGATCTCTCGACCGAGGAGTGGAACGACATCGCGCTCTGGTTCAGCGAGCATCAGCTGCGGATGGTGCACGACGGCGCTTTCCGTGTGGCGGCCGATCAACGGCTTGCCCGCGGAGCCCCTGTGATTGGCGCCGGCATCGGCCGGCCACAGATCCGGAGACTCGCCGCACGGTTGGAACGGCCGTTTGTCGATTTCGGCACGCTCATCAACGCCCTCGAACCCGTCCGCAACGCCGCGTGCAAGGCGGCGCCGGCTGCCGCCGTCGCTTTGCTCGCGGATGCGGAGATCAGCAAACCTGCAGATGCAGGTTAACCTGCTGACCGGTGCTGCTCGACCCGTTCCATGAGCCAGTTCCAGGCCTGCTGCTCGTCGGGGCCGGACGTCTTGTCGACGGCGATCTTCAGGTAGTCGATCTCCCGATCGATCTTGTCCTTGGGCAGCATGTGCAGCCGGCTCACCAGAATGGCGAGTTCCAGCACGGCGGCCTTGGCTCGGTTGAGCCCGGTGAACGGCGCATGCATTGCCTCGCCGACGACCTGACAGAAATGCCGCGGACGCACGCCGTCATCATCGACTGACACCACCTTCAGCAGTGAATGACTGAGCGCCGATTGCAGCCGCGGCACCGGCCAGTCCGTGACCGGCACGAGCGGCCAGTCTTTCCGCCCGGTCAGGCAACCTGCAAAGACCAGCATGTCATCGGTGTAGTTTGCGACGGCGAACGGCACCGCAGCAAGGTTGTCGAGCGTCCGGGAGGGCCGAAATGGGGCGATCACCCAGCCGTCACCCTCGGCGATGATGCCGAGCGGCGCGATATGCGGGTTGCCGGCAGCATCGACAGTGGTCACGATCACTTCGCGGATATAGCTCACTTGCCCTCCTTCTTCGCACGCAGCGTGTGGCCCGCCTCGACGAGCCGTGTCCGGTCGTCTGTCTTCTCCGGCACGGCGACACCCCAGGCGAGCGGCTCGTCCTGCACGTAGCGCTTGCCGAGTTTCCAGGCAATTTCGGCCTTGGTGAGCTCCGCGCCGAGATAGAAGGCATGCGCACCGTCGGTCGCAACGTCGAGATCGGGAAAGAAGGAGAACGCATCCTGGCCGGTCCGGTGGCCCCGCACATTGAAGACATGCACGCCGTCCGCCGCCGTCATGATGCGGAAGTTGGTGTCGCGGACAGTGTTCGCCAGAGCCTCGATGTCATTCGTCGTAAAGGGGAACGGCTTGCGGTCATGCACCTGCAGCAACCCCGGATCGTAGCCCTTCGGCAGCGCACCGTCCTGCTTGGCCGCATACATGATCCGCCGCGCGCGATCATGCTCTTCCACCGTCCGCCCGGTGTGCGGGCTGACATTGACGACCAGCACGTTGCCAATCGAGAGCTCGGAACAAAGGCCGAGAAGCACGGCCGTAACGCCGGAGGAATCCGCATCCGTGAGCTCGGTCAGGTTCCCTGTGCCCATCAGCATCGGGGCGTCCGGCCAGCGCCGGCGCGCCTCGATGAAGCGGCCGAGCGAAGCTGCAAAACCGAAATGGATGGGATCGAGGACCGGATCGACGATGAACTCGATGCCCGCCTCGCGCGCCATCTCGATGACACGCCCGAGAGAGTCGAGGTCACCGGGAACGGCAGGGATGAGGACCGGCGTGACCTTGCGGCGGATGGCAAGGTCGAGCGTGTGTTCCGTAAGACTCAGGAGAAAGTCCGCGCCCGCCTCGGCCGCCGCCTCCAGTTCGGCGAGATCGGCGGAATCGACGCTGACGGAAAGCCCCTCCGCCTTCAGGCGCCGAATGGCTTCCTGCAAGTGCCCGAAAGGCGTATCGGGCAGACATCCGAGATCGATGACGTCGGCTCCTGCCGCAGCCAGGGCACGGGCACGCTCCAGCAGAACGTCCAGCGGAAGCGCCGAAGCGTCGACAATCTCGGCAAATATCCGCACGTCATGCCGGGAAAGGTCGATCGCCCTGCCCTTGCGTCCGAGAAAGGCCGGCAGATCAGCGATCTCGTCGGGTCCCCGGACAAAGCGGACGCCAAATTCCGCCGTCAGTCGCTCGATGTCGCCCCGAAAACGCCCAGGCAGAACGACACGATCCGCGCCGGAAGGACACTTTAGCCGCCGCTTGATGATCTCTTCGGTCATCAGCGCCGCGACTTTCACGCCGATGTCGACGATTTCATAGGTGAAATCCCTCTTCTCCAGCCCGGCGAGAACGTTTTCGAGCCTGATCTTCGCCAGATGTCCGGTCAGGAAGACGAGATGTTCAACCATCGCCGGCAAGCGCCTCCTTGCGATGTGCAATCGCAAGCCTCAGCTCGGCCAGCGATTCGACAACCTGCGTACGCTCGAAGGTCTTGAGTTTGTCGGTGTTTTCGAGATCGATCCGGCGAGGATAGACCTTCACCAGACCGCCCGGCGCCATGGTCTCAAGCTCCGGCGCGGTATCGCAGGCGAAGACGATGGACGGCACCCGGCATTTTCCGGCCTGCGCATAGACGTTCGTCGCCAAGGTGTCGGAAATACCGACGACACATTTAGCGACCGTGTTGGAGGTTGCGGGTGCGATGACGACGGAGTGGTAGACACCGTGATAGAAGCTCCCAACGGGGACCGAGCTTGCCGTCTTGTCGTGCAGCACCCGCATGGTATCCGGGAAATCCAGCTTCAGCTTGTACATCCGCAGCACCTCCGCCGCAGCCTTGGATACGAACACGTCACAATGCGTGAGCGTGTGGATAAGCTCGAAGCTTTCAACGAAGAAGTGTCCGGAGCCGGTCAGCACCCAGGCCCAGCGCGGCGTTTCGAGACGAGTCATGACCCGAGAACCTCCTCGAGTGCCTCGCGGACAACGAGACGGCCCGGAACGTCCAAAGCAGCAAGAACGTGCCGCGCAGCTCCCAGACTTTCCGGCCCCGCAAGGTAAAGCTTCGTTTCATCACTCAGAATACGTGGCAGGTAGTCGTCGACCAAGTGCTGGGCCACAAGCACATCCAGCACCATCTCGTCGGGATCGATCGCCACCTGCTTGATCAGGAGAAGCCGTTCAGCCCCAAGACGTCCGGCCAGCCAGGCAGCGAGCGAATCGGACGTCACGCGCCAGGATCGCAGGATATCCGGCGCCCCGCGCGTCATTGTCGACGGCAGCCAGACCGGCACGAGCCCGGCGTTCCACGCCTGCTCCATGTCGTGGATCGTCACACTTGGCCGAAGCCGTTCGCTCCGCTCGGCGACGACAAGGCCGAACTGGTCCATGGCAAGAATCGCCATGTCATGAGCAGCCTCGTCGGAATAGCCGAGCGGCATCTGCATCGTGCGGATATGGTCTGCAAAGGGACCGCCTCCGGGCACCAGGACCAAAGGCAAGGAAGCATCCGCGAGGAGATCGATCCATTGCTGCATCTCTTTGCTGCCGGCCGTGCTTCCTCCCAGTTTCACGACCAGCGGCTTCATGATGGCAGGGCTCCCTGCGCCTGCCGGGCGGACGCATGCCCACCGGATCGCTCCCCGGCCCTCACCGCATTCTGCCGATCCTGCTTGCGCTCGATAATGACCCCGACCCCGCCCGGGCCGAGCTCCAGCTTTTCCGCCCGCACGACGACATTGGTCACACGCGGATTCTCGAGCACGAACGCGGCGATCTGCTCGGCCAGCGTTTCGACCAGTTCGACATGACCGCGCGCAACGAGCGAGCGGATGCCGTCCATGATGATGTCGTAGGAGACGACGTGCCGCATGTCCTCGGGGTTGCGGGTGACCCGTAGCACATCCGCCGTCACGTCGAAGCGCATCCGCTGTGTCTTGCCGTGCTCGAAGCTGTAGGCACCAATCTCCACCGGAAGAACAAAATCCCGAACATATATTTTGTCGGTTCCGAGGCCGAGTTCGGACGCATCCGGAAAGTACCCGCGCGCCGCCAGAAGCTTATAGTCGACGCGTGATTGCGTGCCCGACGGCTGTTCCTCGGGGATCAGCGCCCGCACCTTCAGCGCTGCGTCGCGATCGATCGCTGCGCCGCGCTCCAGATTGCTGCAGAGCGCGCCCCGAAAGCCGATGAAATCGGGATTGTAGGCAAGAAGCCGCGGCACGTCCGGCGCCTCCAGCGACCCGGCCAGACCGGCTGTAAGCCCACGGGCATGACAGTCAGCGACAAAGGTGCCGAGACGGTCGGTGCTCAGATGCTGCAGCAAGCGACCCTTCGTCTTGTCCGCAGTGTCGATCATCACACCGTGGAAGCCCGCCTGCGCGAATATGTCGAGCACGCTCTCGGGATACACATGATCGGCGAAGAGAACCGCCACGAGTTTTTGATGCGCGGCAATGCCGGAAACCGTCGTCACACAATCCACCAGACGCTCCGACGGAAAAAAGCCGATCTTGACGAAATCAACACCGGTCGCGGCCAGCTCTTCGACCTTTGCGCGCACCACTTCCGCTTCCATCGGCAGGTCACCCGACGCGGCGCTGGTGGCCCGGCGGCCATTCACGAAAGCGACGATCTCAGCGATGTCCTTCATATTCACGGCGCCGAGCGCACCGCGTGTGGGTTCCTTGAGATCGATGATATCGGCACCGATCTGCAGGGCAACTTCCGCTTCCTGCCGGTTCCGAACACTTGCCAGCATCTTGGTCATCAAAATTCTCCTCGCACGAAAGGGTTAGCGTCTCCCGGGCGACGAGAAAAGCGTAAATCGAGACTTGAGATTACGGATAGGTTGTATAAAAACAACTTGGGCACCTTTACTGCGTCAGCCGTCGTCACTCGTGTGACGGCGTGGGAAGTGGTTTTCCTGCGGAGAGCACGGTGCCTGAAACTCTCGCGTTTTTATTGGGCTTTTTTTTGCTGCTCGTCAATGCGACGAACCTGCGCGCGCAGGATGCCCCCGCGTCGCCGGCGCCGACCGAAGTCAGCATCGGTTACCTGCGCGCCTACGAACCGCAACTGGCGCTGTCCATCCTCGATGTCCCCCCGCGCGACGAGGGCGTGGCCGGCGCGACGGTCGCGATCAATGACAACAACACGACGGGCAAGTTTCTCGGTCAGTCCTTCAGTCTCGACGTCGTGGAGGTCAAATTCGAGGCGGACGTGATCGCCACATTCAAGGAGATGCTGGCGCGCGGCGACAAGTTCGTGCTGACGGACATCTCGGCTGCGCAATTGCTCTCGATCGCTGATTTCGCGCGCGAAAACGGCGTTCTGCTCTTCAATGTCGGCGCCACCGACGATGTTTTGCGCGAGGAAGAATGCCGCCCGAACGTCTTCCACACCGCGCCGACCCGAAGCATGCTGGCCGATGGGCTCGCGCAGTATCTCGTGTGGAAGCAGTGGCGCAAATGGGTACTGCTCTACGGCTCGCACGAGCGCGACCAGCTCTATGCCGACGCGATCCGTCGCGCCGCCACACGCTTCGGTGCGACGATCGTCGAGGAGCGTCTCTACAAGGATACGGGCTCGGCCCGCCGCACAGATACGGGTGTCATCCAGGTGCAACGCCAGATGCCCGTCTTCACCCAGAACCTGCCCGAGCATGACGTCGTCGTCGTTGCCGACGAGAGCGAAGTGTTCGGCAGCTACGTCCCGTACCGCACCTGGACACCACGTCCGGTCGCCGGCACCGCGGGGCTCATTCCTTCCAGCTGGCATCCGGCCAGCGAACAGTGGGGTGGATCGCAGATCCAGAACCGTTTCTCCAAGGCAACCGGCAGGCGCATGCTGTCCAAGGACATGCAGGCATGGACCGCCGTGCGCATCCTCGGCGAAGCCGCGACCCGCACGCAGGGCAGCGATCCCAAGAAGATCGAAGCCTTCATAAAGTCGGACGACTTCTCGATCGCTGCGTTCAAGGGGCAGAAGGTCACCTTCCGCACCTGGAACTGGCAGTTGCGTCAGCCCATCCTGTTGGGCGACGGCCGCGGCGTCATCTCGACCTCCCCTCAGGAGGGCTTTCTCCACCAATTCTCCGAGCTCGATACGCTCGGCGTCGACCGGCCCGAAACCAAGTGCAAGCTCAAATAGGAAGAGTGGGAGGAGAGGAATGCAACGACTTCTCAGGCAGCTTTATTGCGCCACCGTGGCGACGGTCATCGCCCAGCCCGCGTGGGCGAATGCGGTCTACGTGTCCAATGAAAAGGACAACACCGTGACCATCGTCGACTCCGGCACAATGGAACCGGTCAAGACGATCAATGTCGGGCAGCGCCCCCGCGGCATCACCGTCTCCCGCGACGGCAAGTTCCTCTACGTCTGCGCCAGCGACGACGACACCGTCGAGATCATCGATACGACAACGCACGAGATCGTCGGCAGCCTGCCATCCGGTCCGGACCCGGAACTCTTCGTCCTCTCGCCTGACGGCAAAACGCTCTACGTCGCCAACGAAGACGACAACCTCGTCACCGTGATCGACGTCGAGCAAAAGAGTGTCCTTGCCGAAATCCCGGTCGGCGTGGAGCCCGAAGGGATGGGCATCAGTCCCGACGGAAAAACCATGGTGAACACGTCCGAGACGACCAACATGGCCCACTTCATCGACACGGCGACCCACGAGATTGTTTCCAACGTGCTGGTCGACGCGCGCCCACGTTTTGCGGAGTTCAAGCCGGACGGCTCGGAGGTCTGGGTGAGCGCGGAGATCGGCGGCACGATCTCGGTGATCGACAATGCCAGCCGTGAGGTCAAGCACAAGATCAGCTTCGAAATCCAGGGGCTGCGCTCCGAGGCCATCCAGCCGGTCGGCGTGCGGATCACCGCCGACGGCAAGAAGGCTTATGTCGCCCTCGGCCCCGCCAACCGTGTCGCGGTCGTCAACACAGAAACCTACGAGGTGGAAAAATACGTTCTGGTTGGCCAGCGCGTCTGGCAGCTCGCGTTCACACCGGACGGCAAACACATCATCAGCACGAACGGACTTTCGAATGACATCACCTTCATCGACACGCAATCCGACGAGCCGGTGAAATCGGTCACCGTCGGAGCCCTGCCCTGGGGCGTGACGGTAGCGCCAAACTGATCTGTATAGAGAAAAACCGGAGAAACGAATGTCCAAGCTCAAGCTCGTCGCCTGCGCAGCCATCATAAGCCTGCTTTCAATCCAGCCTTACGCAGCCGCCCAGGAGGAGGACGATGACAACGACCAGCCGAAGGTCACACGTGCCAGCAAGAATCTGCCGGAATTGATCCTCGGCTCGAAGGATGATGTCTACGCCGTCAACCAGAAGGACTTCGAACTCGTGGCCGGCCAGGGTTATCGCTGGAAGATCACGTCGGCGGCGGGCCTCGAATACAAGTTCGTGACGGACCTCTTCCGCAACGTCTGGATGAACCAGATCATCATCGACGATCTCGAAGTGCACATGAACGGTGCTCCCGCGTGGCTGGAATTCGACGCGGAGGGAACGATCAACGTACAGTTCACGACCGTCAGGCCTGGGGAATACACCTGGTCCGTGCCTGATCTCGCCGACAAGGGTATGAAGGGCAAGATCATCATCAAGTGATTGCCCACTTTCCGTGCAACACAGGGGCGGGTGGCGGCGTACCGTCACC
>DATGWU010000557.1:0-2900 GCA_035299345.1 Rhizobium sp. | reverse complement strand
CCGGACGTCTCTTTGGCGGGGCGGAAGGTGTCGTCGAGCGATGCACGGGCCGGTGTCTCTTGGCAAGCCGCGGCGGGTCCCTTCCGTTTCGCTGCACCGCGGAAAATACCGGCTTGACGCGACGGCGTTTCGGGCCCATCTCAAGGGCGTCGCGACACATGTCGCTCCACCCGAGGACCTTCCAAATGGACCCTGACAGTCGAAGATCGAACACGTTCTGCCGTTCCGTCCGGTAAGGGCCCGATCTTCGTGTCCGCTCCGGACGGCAATAAAAAGCCCGAAGGAGCATATCCATGCTGCGCATCTATTTCCGCGAAGCAGAGCGCCTCGTTCTGCGTGAGAAGTCCGAAGAAGCCGTCACCGAAATCGCTGCCGCCGACGACGCCGTCGCCGCGAGCGTCGCACCGGTTCTCTGGTACGACCTCGTGAGCCCGACGCAGGCCGAGAGCCGGCATGTAGAGCAGGCGCTCGGCCTGGCGATCCCGACCCGCGACGAGATGGAGGAGATCGAGCTTTCCGCCCGTCTCTACCAGGAGGACGGCGGGGAATTCATGACGCTGACGGCGCTCACCAATCTCGACGGCGACACGCCGGCGAAGACGCCGGTCACCTTCATCCTCAAGGGCGGCACGCTGGTGACGGTGCGCTATGCCGACCCGAAACCGTTCCTCGCCTTCGTGCACCGGGCGCTGCGCGTCAACGCCCAGGCCTATGGCTGCGGCGAGGAGGTGATGCTCGGCATCGTTGAGTCGATCGTCGACCGCATGGCGGACGTTCTGGAGCGCATCGGCAACGAGATCGACGGCATCTCGCGGGAGGTCTTCCGCGGCAAGGCGACGCCTTCGACCAAGAAGACCAAGGACCTGCAGTCGCTGATCGAACAGCTCGGCCAGAAGGGCGATTTCCTCGGCGGCGTGCGCGAGAGCCTCGTCAGCATTTCCCGCCTCGTCGCCTATCATGCGGCGCTCGAAAGCCCGCAGCGCCGGCCGAGCAAGGAAGTGCGCCAGCGCGTGAAGATGCTGCAGCGCGACGCGGTCTCGCTCGGTGACCACGCGACCTTCCTCTCCGGCAAGGTCAACTTCCTGCTCGACGCGACGCTCGGCCTCATCAACCTCGAACAGAACCAGATCATCAAGATCTTCACCGTCGCCTCGGTCGTCTTCCTGCCGCCGACGCTGGTCGCCTCCGTCTACGGCATGAACTTCAACCTGATGCCGGAGCTGCAATGGCATCTCGGCTACCCCTGGGCGATCCTGCTGATGCTGCTGTCGGCGGCACTTCCCTTCCTCTACTTCAAACGGCGAGGCTGGCTCTAGGCAGGCTTGCCGGAGGACGGGGACAGGCGCCGGCCGCCCGCCTTTTCGTTGCCGTAACATTGACGTGTACGTAAACGGCAGATATTCTGCCGCGGAATGATGCCGTGCCGAAATTTCGGGCCAGCCGCTGTCGCAACCTGGCTCGACATCGGCCGCGGCTTTTGAGAGAAGGGGGCCTGAATGGGGATCAGGCCCGAGCGGAGAGAGACGATGAGCGAACAGGAACTGCCCGAGCGCGAGAGCATGGAATTCGACGTGGTGATCGTGGGGGCGGGGCCTGCCGGCCTCTCCGCGGCCATCCGCCTGAAACAGGTCAATCCGGAGCTGACCGTCGTCGTCCTCGAAAAGGGCGCGGAAGTCGGCGCACACATCCTCTCCGGTGCCGTGGTCGATCCCATCGGCATCGACCGCCTGCTGCCCGACTGGCGCGAAGACGAGGGGCACCCGTTCAGGACGGAAGTCACCGACGACCAGTTCCTGTTCTTAGGACCCGCAGGCTCGATCCGCCTGCCGAACGCCTTCATGCCGCCGCTGATGAACAATCACGGCAACTATATCGTCTCTCTCGGGAATGTCTGTCGCTGGCTGGCGACCAAGGCCGAGGAACTCGGCGTCGAGATCTATCCGGGCTTTGCCGCGACCGAAGTGCTCTATAACGAGGCGGGCGCGGTGACCGGCGTCGCGACCGGCGACATGGGCATCGAGAAGAACGGCGAGCCGGGCCCGAACTATACCCGTGGCATGGAGCTCCTCGGCAAGTACGTGCTGATCGGCGAGGGCGTGCGCGGTTCGCTCGCCAAGCAGCTGATTGCGAAATTCGATCTTCAGAAGGATCGCGAGCCGCAGAAGTTCGGCATCGGTTTGAAGGAGCTCTGGCAGGTGAAGCCGGAGAACCACAAGCCCGGCCTCGTCCAGCACTCCTTCGGCTGGCCGCTCGACATGAAGACTGGCGGCGGCTCCTTCCTCTATCATCTCGAAGACAACCTCGTGGCCGTCGGCTTCGTCGTCCACCTGAACTACAAGAACCCCTATCTCTTCCCCTTCGAGGAGTTCCAGCGCTTCAAGACCCATCCGACGATTGCGCCGACCTTCGAAGGCGGCAAGCGGCTCTCCTACGGCGCCCGCGCGATCACCGAGGGCGGGTACCAGTCGGTGCCGAAGCTCTCCTTCCCCGGCGGCGCGCTGATCGGCTGCTCTGCCGGCTTCGTCAACGTCCCGCGCATCAAGGGCAGCCACAATGCCGTGCTCTCCGGCATGCTGGCGGCGGAGAAGATCGCCGATGCGATTGCGAGCGGTCGCGCCAATGACGAAGTCGTCGAGATCGAGACCGAATGGCGCCAGACCGACATCGGCAAGGATCTGAAGCGGGTCCGCAACGTCAAGCCGCTGTGGTCGAAGTTCGGCACCGCGATCGGCGTGGCGCTCGGCGGCCTCGACATGTGGATCAACCAGATCTTCGGCTCGTCGCCCTTCACCCTGAAGCACGGCAAGACCGATGCGGCGTCTCTGGAACCGGCCTCAAAGCACAAGCCGATCGCCTATCCGAAGCCGGACGGCGTGCTGACCTTCGACCGCCTGTCCTCG
>DATGWU010000556.1:0-2189 GCA_035299345.1 Rhizobium sp. | reverse complement strand
CGAGGACATCGTCGACGGTCTCTTCCACATCGCCAAGGCCGACGGGCTGGTGCATGAGAAGGAAATGGCCTTCCTCTCGCGCATCGCGGAGATCTTTGAGATATCGGAGGCCCGGTTCGAGGCGATCACCGAGCGCCACGTGAACCCCGAAGGCAATCCCTATGCCGTGCTCGGCGTGCACCCCTCGGACGACTTCGCCACGATCCGCAAGCGTTACCGGGCGCTTGCCGCGGAACATCACCCCGACCGCCTGCATGCCCGCGGCGTGCCCACCGAATTCCACGCCGTCGCCCATCACCGCATGGCCCGGCTCAACGCCGCCTATGCGGCGATCGAGAAAGAACGCCGCGCCGCATGAGCCTCTTCATTCCCGACTTCAGGGCTGCGCGGGTCCGGCCCTCGCCGAACCATGGCGAACGCGCCGGTGGGAGGCTGCCGGACATGATCCTCCTCCATTACACCGGCATGCCGTCAGAGGAGGGGGCGCTCGAATGGCTCTGTCGGCCGGAGAGCCAGGTTTCCAGCCACTACTTCATTCACGAGGACGGGCGGATCGTGCAACTGGTGCCGGAGAGCCGCCGCGCGTGGCACGCCGGCAAGAGCTGCTGGGCCGGTGAAAGCGACGTCAATTCGATGTCGATCGGCATCGAGATCGCCAATCCCGGTCACCCGGCCGGACTGCCGCCGTTCACCGATGAGCAGATCGAAGCAGTCGTCGAATTGTGTCGCGATTGCGGCAAACGGTGGAATATCGCTCCGGAACGGGTGCTCGCGCACTCCGATGTCGCCCCTGTCCGCAAGGTCGATCCGGGCGAAAATTTTCCATGGGAGAGGCTTCACGCCGCGGGTGTCGGCCACTGGGTGGCGCCCGTGCCGATCAGCGGTGGAAGATTTTTCCAAAAGGGTGATTGCGGCCGGCCGGTCGAAGCCTTGCAGTCGATGCTCTCGCTCTACGGCTACGATATTGAAATTTCGGGACAATATTCCGAGCCGACGGAGGGTGTCGTTGCCGCGTTCCAGCGCCATTTCCGTCCCGAACGGGTCGACGGCGTCGCCGACAGCTCGACCATCGAGACGCTGCACAGGCTGCTCGCGGCGCTGCCGAAATACACCTGACTCCGACACCTGCCGGAGGCCCATGACTGCCTTCCGGAAAGGGGCTGAAATACCCCAAATCCTCACAGGTCACAGGAATTCCATATTGCCGGGCTTTAAAAGCTCTCGCTGAAACGCGGCAAAGTTCCCGAAGAGGTGGCGGCCGCACAATAACAACGATGAGGGCAGGTGCGACGTCGTTCCCTGAACGGGACGGCGTGGAAGGATGCTTTTGCGCAAAAAAAAGAACATGCGCCATAGCCCCACTGGTTCGGAGACTGGCTTTTCACATGCAGAAAATGATTGTTGCTGCCGCGGCATGCATCGCTATCCTCATGTCCGGCATCGGCGGAGCAAATGCTCGTGACGACGACAGACGCAGCTTCTCGGCGCCGCTAAAGGTCGTCAAACGGGACGCAGGTTTCCCAAGCGCCCCGTCCTTTTCCCAGAGCCCCTATACCCAGATCATCTCGAAATATGCCAAGGCCTACGGCGTGCCGGTGGATCTCGCCCACGCCGTCGTCCGGGTCGAGAGCAATTTCAATCCCAGGGCCCGTGGCAGCGCCGGCGAAATCGGCCTCATGCAGATCAAGCCGGCGACGGCGCGCATGATGGGCTATTCCGGCTCCTCGAAAGGGCTCTACGATCCGGAAACCAATATCCGCTACGGCATGAAGTATCTTGCCACCGCCCATGAACTCGGCGACGGCAAGACTTGCTCGACCATTCTCAAATACAATGCCGGCCACGCCGCCAAGCGCATGAACCCGGTGTCGAAGCGCTATTGCGGCAAGGTTCTGGCGCTGATCGGTACGTGATCGCCGGGTGTTCGCTCCCGCGGCGGCTCGCTCGCGGGAGGATCTGCCGGCAACGTCCTGGCATTTGACCTCGGTCGATAACCGAATCCGCAATTTGTGAGAGACTGATTCAAGTTAGATTTGCAAATATCTGAACGAGAATCATAATCACGGATCAGCGGGCGGGAACGGGCATGAGTGATCGCTTCAAATTCATCGTTGTCGGGCGTGGCATGATGGGCGCCGCCGCCGCGCGGCATCTGACCCTCGAAAGCAAAGGGGTCGCCGTCATCGGAC
>DATGWU010000555.1:0-4417 GCA_035299345.1 Rhizobium sp. | reverse complement strand
GGCTGCGCTCGCCTACGGCACCGAGAGCATCGCGCCCGTCGCCAAGATCGTTGGCCCGGGCAACGCCTACGTTGCCGCCGCCAAGCGCCTCGTGTTCGGCAAGGTCGGCATCGACATGATCGCCGGCCCCTCCGAGGTGCTGGTGATCGCCGACCCCAACAACGATCCGGACTGGCTCGCCGCCGACCTGCTCGCCCAGGCCGAGCACGACCGTGGTGCCCAGTCGATCCTGATCACCGACGATCTGCCGCTTGCCAAGGCCGTCGAGGCGGCCGTGGAGCGGCAACTGAAATCGCTCTCCCGCTCGGAGACGGCCGCCGCGAGCTGGGCGGACTTCGGTGCCATCATCCTCGTGCCGGACCTGAAGGCCGCCCTGCCGCTTGCCAACCGCATCGCGCCGGAGCATCTCGAACTCGCGGTCGACGACCCCGACGCGCTGATGGCCGGCGTGCGCAATGCGGGTGCGATCTTCCTCGGGCGCCATACGCCGGAAGTGATCGGCGACTATGTCGGCGGTTCGAACCACGTTCTGCCGACCGCGCGGTCGGCACGCTTCTCCTCCGGCCTCTCTGTGCTCGATTTCGTCAAGCGCACCTCGATCCTCCGGCTCGGCCCCGGGCAGTTGCGCAATCTGGCACCGGCAGCGATCGCGCTCGCCCGTAGCGAAGGGCTCGACGCGCACGCGCGATCGGTCGCCATCCGGCTCAATCTCGAAGGCTGAGCGATGGCGAAGAGCGACTACCGGCTCTGCGACGTGATCCTCGACGAAACGATCGGGCGCTCGACGCCCGATGTCGAGCACGAGCGGGCGGTCGCCATCTTCGATCTCATCGAGGAAAATTCCTTCGAGCCGGTCGGCCATCCGGGCGGCCCCTACAAGCTCTACCTGTCGCTCGTCGACAGCAAGCTCGTCTTCTCCATCAAGACGGAGAAGGAGGAGTCGGTGGCGACGCACATACTCTCGCTGACACCGTTCCGGCGGATCATCCGGGATTACTTCATGATCTGCGAGAGCTATTACGAGGCGATCCGTTCCTCGACCCCGAGCCAGATCGAGGCGATCGACATGGGCCGCCGTGGCGTCCACAATGAGGGATCGCAGACCCTGATGGATCGGCTGTCCGGCAAGATCCGGCTCGATTTCGATACAGCTCGCCGGCTCTTCACCCTGGTCTGCGTTCTCTATTGGCGCGGGTAAGCCCAATGACAGGCGCGGAGGAGACGAGCAAAGGGCAGAGGATGCCTGGCGCCATCCTCTTCATCTGCGGCATGAACGCGATCCGTTCGCCGATGGCGGAGCTGATTGCCCGCAAGCTCCTGCCGCAGGGTGTCTACGTGGCCTCCGCCGGTGTACGGTCGGGGGAGCGCGATCCCTTCGTCGACGTGGTGCTGGAGGAAATCGGCCTCTCGCTCGGAAGGCGCCAGCCGCAGACACTCGACGATCTGGAGGATGATTTCTTCGATCTCGTCGTCACGCTCGCCCCCGAGGCCCATCACGCGGCGCTCGAACTCACCCGCTCGTCGGCCGTCGAAGTGGTTTACTGGCCGATGCCGGATCCGACGGTTGCGACCGGCACACGCGAGCAAATTCTCGGCGCCTATCGCGAGGTGCGCGACCGCATCGAGCGGCGAATTCGCGAGGAGCTCGTGGCGGCCGGATCGCGGTGAATGAGCACCTATTGAAACAAATTGCGAAAGCGCGATCTACAAGGTTCACAAAACCGTGGTGATTGTGTAGTTTCCGCGCACATTTCAGGGTCGCAGACGGCCCGAAGCAACAGACAGAAAGACAACCCCTCAATGGCAAAAGAAGAAGTCCTCGAATTCCCCGGTATCGTCACCGAATTGCTGCCCAATGCCACCTTCCGCGTGAAGCTCGAAAACGAGCATGAGATCATCGCCCACACGGCCGGCCGCATGCGCAAGAACCGCATCCGCGTTCTCGCCGGCGACAAGGTGCTCGTCGAGATGACCCCTTACGACCTCACCAAGGGCCGCATCACCTACCGCTTCAAGTAAGCTGTCGATTTTACGCAGGCAGACGGCCGAGGACCCATGGACCCGACACAGAAGCTGATACTGGCCTCAGGTTCTCCGCGCCGCGTCGACCTCCTGATGCAGGCTGGCATCGAGCCCGCACGGCTGATGCCGATGGACCTCGACGAAACGCCGAAGAAGGCGGAACACCCCCGCTCTCTGGCTCGCCGGCTGTCGACCGAGAAGGCGCGTGCCGCCCACGATGCGGTGAAGGGCGACTTCTACTGGGACGGCTCCTACATCCTCGCCGCCGACACCGTGGTCGCCGTCGGTCGCCGCATTCTCCCCAAGGCGGAATTCATTGAGGAAGCCGCCTCCTGTCTGCACCTTCTCTCCGGCCGCGGCCACTGGGTCTTCACCGGCATCTGCCTCATCACGCCCGATGGTGCCGTCCGCCACAAGGTGATCGAGACCAAAGTGCGCTTCAAGCGGCTGTCGACTGCGGAGATCGAAGCCTATCTTGCTTCGGGCGAGTGGCGCGGCAAGGCAGGCGCCTATGCCGTGCAGGGGCTCGCCGGCTGCTTCGTGCAGAAGCTCGTCGGCTCCTATACAAACGTCGTCGGCCTGCCGCTCTTCGAGACCACCCAGCTGCTCGCGGGTGAGGGTTTCGACGTCCAGGCCGCTTGGAAGGAGGGCTGAGGTGATGGCGGAAGATACCTCCGGCGGCAAGGGCAAGGTCGAACCCTTGCGCAAGACCCGTCCCTGCCCGGAATGCGGCCGTCCCTCGACCCGCGAGAGCTATCCCTTCTGCTCCGAACGCTGCCGCACGCTCGACCTCTCGCGCTGGCTCAAGGGCAGCTATGCGATCCCGGTCGCCGAGGACGAATCCCAGGCGGACGACGAAAACCGCAACTGAAACCGCACCCGCCCGGCGGCGAAGCCTTTAGAATTGCTTGATTTTCCGCGGTTGTAGCGAACTCGTCAAAAAAGTGCCGATTGGTGCTGGACATGGCCGAACAAGATGCTATAACCGCGCTCGCTCCGGGGGACAAAACGCCCCCGCCGATCCCGAAAAGGACCGGATGGCTTGCAAGACGAGCCTGATGCCCGGATAGCTCAGTTGGTAGAGCAGCGGATTGAAAATCCGCGTGTCGGTGGTTCAAATCCGCCTCCGGGCACCATTTTTCTTAAAACAAGCAGACATCAGTGCGTTGCTCCGATCTCGATCTATCGGCCTCCCTGAATTCGTACTGTAGTAACGTCTGAAACAAAGGCCTATCGTGTCGGCCTCGTCTTGCAGGAGGTTTCGATGATCAGGTTCTTTCCCTTGGCGCGAATGCTTGCCATTGCCGTTCTTGCCGGGGCCGGTGGTGTTCCGGCGGCGGATGCCGGCGAGCGGACGTCCGGAGCGCCGCTGCTCGCCTTTTATTCGACCGACCAGAAGCCGATCCAGACTTGCACGGATGGAAGCGTGTCTTCCCGCGGCTGCCCGCCGGCGGGAGTCGAGGTCGCAACCGGCAGTGAATGCCCGGCCGCCAGCGGCGAATACTGCAGCGATGAAACGCCCTATTGCTGCGGCACGCCCGGCAATTACTACTGCGCGACCGACGTGAACCACTGCTAGGATCGGTCGCCCCGGGGCCCTCATAACATCGGGATTTGGCTTCAGTCCTCCCGCATGGCGCGGGCGATCTGGTCGGCGAGCGGCTTCGTCAGATAGGAAAGTGCCGTGCGCTCACCGGTCTCGATGAAGGCCTCGACCGGCATTCCCGATTGCAGGGCGAGCTCGCCGAGCCTGGCGATTTCCTCCCGCGACATGTCGATGCGCACCGTGTACCAGGTCTCGCCGGTCTCCTTGCTGGCACTCAGATTGGCGCCGATCGTCTCGACCGTCCCGAAGATCTCCGGCGTCGTGCGCTGGCTGAAGGCGGAAAAGCGAAGGACGGCCTGCTGGCCTGCATGCAGCTGGTCGATATCGGCCGGACGCACGCGTGCTTCGACGACCAGGGTGTCGTTCACCGGCACGATCTGCATGATCGTCTCGCCCGGTGCGATCACGCCGCCGATCGTATGCACCGCAAGCTCGTGCACGAGGCCTGCCTGCGGCGCGAGGATATCGACGCGCTTCAGTTCGTCGAGGGCGGCCACCCGCTGTTCGGCGAGTTCGGCAAGCTTGTTCTCGATATCCCGGAGTTCCGTCAGCACCTCGGCGCGCCGGTCCTGGTCGAGCTGAAGGATCTGCAGCTCGGTTTCGGTGATGCGGGTCGCCGCGCGCGCGATCTCCGAGGTGAGCTGGCCGCGTTCGCCGGCAAGCTGCGCCTTCACGCGCTGGAGTGCGGCGACCTGCGAGAAGGGAGTCAGCTGCTTTTCGTGCAGCGTGACGACGCCAGCCAGCTCCTCGTCGATGAGCTTCAGCTCGTCGTCCTTGGCGGCACGGCGG
>DATGWU010000554.1:0-2027 GCA_035299345.1 Rhizobium sp. | reverse complement strand
CTTCCTGCTTGACCTTCTCGGCCTTGCGTTTCAGCTTTTCGTGGGCCAGCTTCTCGACCAGGGCGGCGTCATCGGTGAAGCCTTCTGCGTTGTTCGCGAACAGGTCACGCTCGACCATGCCGCCAGCCTTCTCGAACGTCTCGACCGTGACATAACGGGCGACGGGATGATGAACGAAGCTGATCTTCGTCTCGGTCAGCATGCGGCGAATGTCGTGTGGGTACAGGCGATAAATCTTCGTCAGCGCCTTGAAAGCCATTTCCTGCTTTTCGTGATCGTCGGTCAGCGCGAACGCCTGCATGCAGTCGAGGCTCAGCTTATCCTCGCGGTACAGAGCAAACAGGTTGGGCGACACGTTCGCCAACTTGAGGCGACGACGCACGGCGATTTCTTCGACGCCGAACGACAGCGCGATATCGGCAACAGACACTCCACGCTTGTGCAGTTCGAGCATGGCGTCGGCCACGTCGGCGGGGTGCATGTCCTTGCGACCGCTGTTTTCCGCGAGACTGACTTGCACTGCTTCGTCTTCGGTGACGACGAGATACGGGATCATGTAGTCGTCGGGCAGCAAGCCGCGCGCGATAGCCACGCCGACAGCAGCAAGGCGGCGACCGCCTGCAACCACGGCCTTACGTCCGGACAGCACGTCCTTGATCAGATCTTCATAGGCAATGAGATTTTGCAAGACGCCATTAGCGCCGATCAGGGCGACAAGTTCCTCAAAGTCCGAATTTCCTTCGACATCGCTACCGTTGTTGCGACGGACATTGAGTTTCGAGCGGAAGAACTCAGCATAAGTGGCGTAACGGATGGTTGAATGGATCGTTACAACTTCGGGTGCCGATGCCGGAACCGCGCTTAGATGCGGGATTGCGGCAACAATGGGGGTCTGAACAGGCGTGGAATTTTTCAAAACTGCGGACATAAATTTCTCCTAAAGATTTGGGTGGTTCATTGACTTTGTTTTCGTTGCTGCTCGTCGGGTCTGCTCACCAGACAAGCGGCTGTTTGTGTCTAGGGCGGATCAGGCATAGAAACTCCTTTCTTCTGCTTAGAGGCTCATGTCTTCCAGCATGGATGCGATGCCGTCCGCGTCGTCTCCCATGAGGTCGGCGGCTATTGCGGCCATCTGCTTACGTTCAATCGCGTCACGCAACGGCGTCTGCGATTTGCAGGCAGGGCAATGTAGGATTGCCATCGTTGTTTGTCCTGCGAACTTCCAGCCTGACGCCTCGGCTGCCTTTAAGGCTGGATCGTCTTTGCCTTCAAACTTGCCAGTAGCAAGAAAGCGTTTCCGCTCGGCTTCGGAAAAATCCCATTCGTAAGGCTCGTCATGCCGCATGTGATAGGTGTCGTAGGGTTCGCCGCAGTTGGCGCAAGTAACATCCATGCCTTCTCCTTTCATGAAACGGTTTGCTAATTGAGAGGTGTTGAAATGCAAATCCTCTCGCTCGATAACCCTCGTACCCGCCCCTGGGGGCGGGCGGAGGGTGGGGAGAAAGCCCCGCCCTCACGGGCGGGGTTGGGGTGGGTGGGGTGTTAGGCAGCACGCATGCGGGCCGCTGTTTCTAGCCCGTCGCGCTCGCATATCCCCCCACAAGACCCCCCCACTTGTGGCTCGGGGGTCTTGTGGGGGGATTGCGCGACGGGCGGAGCGGCCCGCGCTGCCCTCCGGGGTTCGGGCAGGGGGCCGGCCGGTTTCATAGCGCAAGCGGCGGCACAAGGACTGTGACAGGCGCGCAGCGCCTGGCGCCGGCCTTGTAAGGCCCCCTGCCTCTCGTGTCGATCGCGGCCGGGGGTATAGCGCAAGCGGCGGCTCAATGAGCGTGACAGACGGCTTGCCGGCTGGCGCGGTCATTGAAAGCGATCGGCACCACTTCAGGCTGTTCCCTGCCCTCGCCCATCACCAGGCGGCCGCGGCACCAGCTGGCCGGCGCACAGCTGCGGGCGCTGCCGGCGACGGCGCGCCGTATCCGGATCTCGCCGGCGAGGCGCAGCGAGCCGGATCGAGACGCTGGCCAGCG
>DATGWU010000553.1:0-1812 GCA_035299345.1 Rhizobium sp. | reverse complement strand
CCGAGCCCTGCCTCCACCAATCCGAGCGAGGTCGACAAATGGGTGACCTCGTAGAACCAGCGAAGCTTGATGTTGGACTTTGCGAGCGCTGCATCGAGCAGCGTCCTGTTGCCGCTCGATCGATGAACGGTGATGAGGTGGTACGGTTCGAGGTCCGCCCAGCCGACGGATGACTTGGCCGCGAGCGGATGATCCTTCCGCGCCGCAAGCACGAAGGGATCTTCCACGAGCCGGTCGAAGGTCAGATCCGGGTCCGACGTTCCCATGATGTTTATGCCGAACTCCACCTCCCCGCGTGCGACCGCCTGGAGCCCGTCGGTCGCCGGCAGATCGAGGATGCGAAAGCGGATGTTCGGATATTCCTCGTTGAACTGCCGGATGACGGTCGGCAGGAAGTAGAAGGCCGCCGTGGGCAGGCAGGCGATCGTCACCAACCCACCCCGGTTGGCGCCGACATCCCGGACGGCGAACAGGGAGCCGTCGAACTCTTCGAGCATCCGTCGCACGAGCGGCACCAGTTCGGTCCCGAGCGCCGTCGCCGACACATGACGGGTCGTCCGCTCCAGGAGCGGCGCACCGATAACCTGCTCCAGTTTCTGGATACGCCGGCTCAAGGCGGGCTGCGACAGATTCAGGGCATCGGCCGCCCGGTGAAAGCTCTCCAGTTCGACGACGCTGAGGAAGGCCCGAAGATCAAGGATCTCGCAATTAATGCTCATTGTGCATCAATCTCCCAAATCTTAGCATTTCACAAATAAACGCCTCTTCCGATAATTGGATCAAACAGAGCCGATTGATACGGCGAATGACATAATTCCAACGGAAGCACAAGCGATGAACGACCTGCTGGCGATCCCATGCGTCCTTATGAGAGGCGGTACCTCGAAGGGTCCGTTCTTTCTGGCAAGCGATCTTCCCGCCGACGCTCACGAGCGCGACAATATCCTGCTCTCGATCATGGGTTCGGGTCATCCGCTGCAGATCGACGGCATCGGTGGCGGCAATCCCGTGACGAGCAAAGTGGCCATCGTCGGGCAGCCCGGCGTTCCCGGCGCCGACGTCGACTATCTCTTCGCCCAGGTCCGGATCGACCAGCAGATCGTCGACACCTCTCCCAATTGCGGCAACATGCTCGCCGCGGTCGGCCCGTTCGCCATCGAGGCCGGACTCGTCCCGGTGCGTGGAGAGACGACGCTGGTGCGGATCCACAACGTCAACACCGGCAAGCTCATCGAAGCCGAGGTTCCAACGCCGAACGGCAGCGTCTCCTATCTCGGTGACGCCGCAATCGATGGCGTACCCGGCCATGCGGCCCCGATCGCGCTCACCTTCATCGACGCCGCCGGTGCGCGGACAGGCCAGCTCTTTCCCACCGGAAAATCGATCGACACGATCGATGGCGTGGCCGTCACCTGCATCGACTGCGCGATGCCGATAATGTTGCTCGAAGCGGCATCGCTCGGTGTCAGCGGGTTCGAGACGGCAGCGGAACTCAATGCCAATCAGGCGCTCCTCGACCGGCTGGAGAAGCTGCGGATCGCTGCCGGAGAACGGATGGGTCTCGGCGACGTGCGCAACCAGGTCACCCCGAAGCCCGTGCTCGTGTCGCAGCCGCGCTCGGGTTACGACATCAATGTCCGGTATTTCATGCCGCACCAGTGTCACCCGTCGCTGGCGACGACCGGCGCCGTCGGGATCGCGACCGCCTGCATCGCCGACGAGACGGTCGCCTCACGCCTCATCGGCAGACGTACCACGCCGGTGGTTCTGTCTATCGAGCACCCGAGCGGTCATCTCGATGTCAAGCTCTAC
>DATGWU010000552.1:0-6698 GCA_035299345.1 Rhizobium sp. | reverse complement strand
TTCGAAAGACTGATCCGCCCCTTGAGATCGCCGCCGAGCCACGTGCCCGCGGCATCCTCCAGCACAAGTTCGCCCGTGCGGCCGGTCAGATGGCCGGAGAAATCGGTCACCTTTCCGAGGACGCCTGGCCAGAACGTCGATGAACGGAGTGAGAGATCGAGGTCGGGAACGGTCATCGGCGCCGTGACGCTTGCCGAAGCGAGGTCTCCCGTGGCCGGATCGGTAACGGGTCCCGCCACCGCCTCAGCCAGCCAGGCGAGGTCGACCGTGTCGAGTTCGAGGGCACCGCCGGCGCGCAGGCCCGGCTCCTTCCAGTCGAGCGAGAGGGTGCCGCGAACGGCATTCCCGGCGAAGGCGCCGTCGATCGCGTCGATCTTCACCGTATCGTCGCCGATCTCCGCATCGGCCGACAGCGTCACCGGCAGGCCGGCACCGGACTGCGGAAGGCCGATACCGGCGATCATCAGATACGGCTCGATGTCGCCGCTGCGCAGCGATGCCTGGAGGTTGCCTTGCAGGAAACTTTCGGCCCGGAGATCGAGCCGTCCCTTGGCCGTCAGCGAGGTCTCTGTCCCGGAGAACGTCACCACCACGTCGGCCGGTTCTTCCGCCTCGGCTTTGAGCGAGACGGAGAGCTGCCCCGGCTCGGACGACGGGATCGGTAGCGGGTCCAGTCCGGCCTGTCCGAAGAGAACCTGCGCGTCCGCGTTCTCGAGGCTCGCCTCGATCGTCGTGGCGCCCGGCTGCGGCGGCATGGTCTCGCGGCCGTAGTCGAGCGCGACACGGCTGCCGTTCGCCACGCCGCTCAGCTTGACCGACATGGCGCCATCCGGACCAGAAAGCGCCACATGCGCCTTGAGGTCCGTCCCGGCATACCATGAGGCGTCGCGGACTAACGCATCGAGTGCCGGATGGGTCGGGACATGCGCCTTCAGCATGGCGAGGAACGGGCCGGGGTCGGTGGCGGTAAAGGTCAGGTCGGCGTCGCCCGTCGGTGCCGAAAGCGCACCTTCGATCTTCCCCGTCGCAGTGATCTTCGCGCCTGAAAGATCGCCGACCTGCAGGCGCTCGACCGCCATGCCCTCGCCATCGGTCGTAAAGACCGTGTCGACGTCCTTCGCGACGATGTCGGAGGCGGCGAGCCTCCCGACTTTGAGACGTCCGGCAATCCGTTGCGCGAAAAGGTTCACGCCCGCCTCGTCGCCGGCGACGAGAGTCGCAAGCGCGCGCACGGCGTTGAGATCGATTTCGTTCCCGGTGAGGTCGACCGAGAGGTTCGGCGGCGTACCGTCGCGCGATTCGCGTTCGACGCGTCCGTTGAGAACGCCCGCTCCCATCGCAAGCTCCAGCCGCTCGAAGCGCTGCAGCTCGGGCGTGAGGTCCACTTTCGCCGAAAAGCCGGCAGTCTTCATCTCGCGGATCGCCGGATCGACATCGCCGGTAATCCACGCGGCGAGCCCCGATGGTTGCGTCGAGGCGACCAGCAGGTCGCCGCGGAACGACGGCTGGCCCTTAAGGTCCAGGACGCCGCTCGCCTCCACTTGCGTGCGGCCGGGCAGCGTCGCGAGAGCGCGCTCGACCGTCCAGCCGGTGACCGCCGGGCGGATGTCGAGCCGGATGTCGCGCAGCACGGTGTCGCCGGCAACGATCGCCGGCAGCGCCAGGCTCGCCTTGCCGGACACCGACGGGATCGGAATACGGGCGGCGATGGCGATCAACCGTTCGATCCGCTCGCGGATCGAAATGGCGACACGCCGGCTCGTCTTGCCGCTCGGAGCCTCCTCGCCGATACGGCTCATGTCGATCTGCTGGCCGTCGGCCGTCAGCAGGAACTCCGGGCGCACGCCCGTATCCAGCGTCGCCTCGCCGGTAACGGCATAGGGATTTGCGGCGTCGCCCAGCTCCAGCCGGTAGGACGGCACACGCACGCGCTCGTTCGTCAGCTCGAACTCGCCCTTCACCTTGGGCGCGACCGGCTTTGCACCCGACGCCTGCTGCTCGGCAGCCTCGCCCTCGGCGATCAGCCAGCTCGCCTGGAAGTTCCCCTTGTAGAGCGGCTTGCCGCCGCTCAGCGTCAGGCCACCGGAAAGATCGATCTCGAAGGGCCGCGTGTCCGGCAGGAGACGGATGTTCAGCGGTACGGCGCCGCTCTTCCGGTCCGGCTGCAGGCTCGCAAGATGGAAACGGCCGGCCTCGCCGTCGACGGAGGCCTGCCCGTCCACGGTCCAGGGGCCGGCAAGCGAGCGCGCCGACATGTCGGCGTCGAAACCGGAGACGATCCGGGTGCGGCCCGACTGTTCGTCGATGAACTCGACCACGCCGTCGCTCACGTGCACGCGCTCGAGCACGACGGTACGCGCCGGGATATCGGCCATGCTGCCCCGCGCCCAGTCGAGCGTTCCGTCGGCGAGCAATCGGATGCGCGCCTTCGGCTCCTCGATGCGCATGTCGAAGATGCGCGCTTCGCCGGAGAGGAACGGCGCCAGTTCGGCGTCCATCGAGAAGCGCGCGACACTGACCAGAGGCGAGCCGTCGCGGTCCGACCCGACGGTCACGTCATGCAGCGTGACGGAGGGAAATGGCAGGATGCGGGCCTCGACCGCGCCGTGGACGGTGACCTTCTTGCCGAGGATACGGCTCGCCTGGTCCTCGAAATCAGAGCGGAAGTTCGTCCAGTCGACGAAGAACGGCGCCAGCAGCGCCGCGAAGAGCGTCGCCACCAAGAGACCACCGAGTGCCACCAATATGCGTCCGAGCACGACCCGTCGACTCCCGTTGCTCCCTACTCAAAGATACCAGTGGCCCGACGCGATATTTGCATTCCGCAACGGCAATCGCCAGCCCAAATCTCGGAATCGGCACCCTTCCCCTCAGAGACGGAAGATCTTGCCGGGATTGAAGATATTGTCCGGATCGAGGCTCTTCTTTATCGCACGCATGACCGGCAGGGCCGAGTGGAGCTCCTGTTCGAGGTAGGACATCTTGCCCTGGCCGACCCCGTGCTCGCCGGTGCAGGTGCCGCCCATCGCCAGCGCCCGGCCGTTCAGGCGGGCCATGAAGGCCTCGGCGCGGGCGAGGTCTTCCGGATTCATGTCGTCAAAGAGCATCAGCACGTGGAAATTGCCGTCACCGGCATGGCCGACGATCGGCGCCAGGAGCCCCGTCTCGCGGATGTCCGCCTGGGTTTCGGCGACGCAGTCGGCGAGCCTCGAGATCGGCACGCAGACATCGGTCGAAAGGCCATTCAGCTCCGGCGCCAGCGCGCGACCGGCCCAATAGGCGTTGTGTCGTGCCTTCCAGAGCTGCGCGCGCTCCTCGGCATCGGCGGTGTAGCGATATTCGTCAGCACCGCACTCTGCGGCGATTTCGGAAAACTGCTCCGATTGCAGTGCCACGGTCTCCTCGGTTCCGTGGAATTCGAGAAAGAGCGTCGGCTTCTCCGCGTAGGAAAGCTTCGAATAGGCGTTGCAGGCCTTCATCTGCATCTCGTCGAGAAGCTCGATGCGGGCGACCGGAATGCCCATCTGGATCGTCATAATGACGGCGTCGCAGGCGGCTTTCAGGCTCGGGAAGGCGCAGACGCCGCCGCCGATCTTCGCCGGTATCCCTTGCAGCTTCAGCGTAATCGAGGTGATGATGCCGAGCGTTCCCTCCGACCCGACATAGAGCCTTGTGAGGTCGTATCCGGCCGACGATTTCTTCGCCCGCTGCGCAGTCCTGATCTCCTCGCCGTCGGCCGTGACGACGGTGAGCGACAGCACATTGTCCTTCATCGTGCCGTAACGCACGGCATTGGTGCCGGAGGCGCGCGTCGCCGTCATGCCGCCGATCGAGGCGTTCGCCCCCGGATCGATCGGAAAAAAGAGCCCGGTGTCGCGCAGATAGGTGTTGAGCTCCTCGCGCGTGACGCCCGGCTCGACGGTGCAATCGAGATCCTCGGCATTCACCTCGATCACCCTGTTCATGCGGCTGAAGTCGACGGATATCCCGCCGCTGGGGGCGTTCAGATGCCCCTCCAGCGACGAGCCGGTGCCGAAGGGGATCATCGGCACCTTGTGGGCGGCGCATGTCTTCACCACCGTCTTCACGTCGTCGGCGCTCTCTACGAAGACGACGCCGTCGGGAAGCTGGGCCGGCAGGTAGGTGGTCGTATGCGTGTGCTGCTCGCGGAAGGACTGACCGGTCTGGAAACGTTCCCCGAAGGTCTGCTTGAGGATGCCGAGGACGGCCGCGATCCCCTCCTCGTTGCGCGTTCCCGGCTGCACGTCCTTCATCGCCATGTCGTCACACTCCCTGTCCCGACGTCCCCGGCGCGGTGCGCCGTGCAACGTCTGTGGCAGTGGTATGGGACAGGACTTCACCCCTTGTCCAGTGACGAGGCCCGGCCTTGGTGGCCAATTCACAGCGCTGCCGCATCCCGCCGCATTGCCCTGTCCGGCGACTATCACCTATGAAGGGGGGGATGGTCAGGTTTTTCAGATATCTCGCGGTGGCATTGGTGGCAGTCGGCATCGCGGCCGGCTACGCCTGGTGGAACTACGACGGCATCGTCGCGGCGATCCTGCACCCGCAGACGAGCGCTGCAAGCGCCTCCGACGACAGCTTCTCGCTCGTCACGGCGGACGGCCGCCATTTCGCCCTTTCGGAGCTCGACGCCGCGATCGCCAGCTTTCCACCCACGGACCTGCAGCCAAAGCCGCTCGTCCTCTATGTCCATGGTTTCGGACCGGAGCCGGACGGCGACTTCGGCCTCTACACCATGGGGGAACTCGCCAAAGGCGCCGGGGCCGACGTCATCATGTTCCGCTGGCCCTCGTGGATATCGGTGACCGAATTTCCTGTCCTCAATGCGAAAGCGGCAAGCGAGCGGCTCGTCGCGATCCTGCAGCAGATCGCGAAACGCCAGGCACCCGGCGGCACCCTTGCCGGCAGGCCGCTCGTGATCGTCGCGCATTCGCTCGCCGGCGAGGTCTTCCGCCATGTCGGCGAGGCCGACGCCGCGCTGCCGAAAGGGCTTGCGGCACGCATTCTCTTCGCCGTCCCGGAGACGGGGCTGCCCGGCCACCGTGCCTGGATGGAGAAGCTCGCTTTCGCGGACGAGATCTTCGTCTTCATCAACAAGGACGACCCGGCCCTCCAGGTTGCGACGACGATGTTCGGCGAGGCGCGGCTCGGGCGCTCGCTCGAAAATCTCGACGGCAGCGCCGAACCGCTCGCCGGCAATGCCGACTATATCGTCCTCGATCCCGAAAGCTGGCGGCACTATTTCTTCGTCTCGGGTCAGCGCAACGAGGCGATCGACGAAGTCTTCGGCGAAATCCTCCGCCGCGGCAGCGCCGCGCTCTCCAACCGCTACCTGCACCGTGAACCGGCCGGAAACGTTTATACCGTCACCGGCCCCGGCACGGAGCAGCCGGAAGGCTGACGCGCCTACTCGCCGGCCTCGACCGCGGTCGCGATCGCCATCTCCTGATGCAGGCGCTTTTCCTCGTCCGCGTGCGGCTTCGAGAAGCGCGCCAGCGCCAGATAGGCGACGGGCGTCACGTAAAGCGTCACCGCCGTCGCGAGCCCGAGCCCGCCGACCATCACCCAGCCGAGCGCGACACGCGCCTCCGCGCCCGCACCCGTTGCGAGCACCAGCGGCACGCCGCCGAGAACGGTGGAGATCATCGTCATCATCACCGGTCGCAGGCGCAGGTTCGCAGCATTCTCGATCGCCTCGCGCACCGATTGCCCGCGGTCGCGCAACTGGTTTGCGAACTCGACGATCAGGATGCCGTTCTTGGCCATGACCCCCACCAGCAGGACGAGGCCGATCTGGCTGTAGACGTTGAGCGAGGAGCCCGTGAGGACCAGCGCAAAGACAGCGCAGGCGAGACCGAGCGGCACCGTCGCCATGATGATGAGCGAAGAGATGACGCTCTCAAACTGCGCCGCCAGCACGAGGAAGATGATGACAATCGCAAAGCCGAAGGTCGCGCCCATGCCTTTCGAGTTCTCCGTCAGCGTCTGCGCCTCGGCGAGCGGCAGGATGCGCACGCCGGCCGGCAGCAGTGGCGCGGCGATCGCCTGCGTTTCGGACAACGCGTCGCCGAGCGAAAGCCCTGCCGGCAGGCCCGCCGTGATCGCGACCGAGGCGAGTTGCTGCTCGCGGGTCAGCGACGGCGCGACCGCCTTCTCCCGCAACGAGGCGATCACCGACATAGGCACGGTCTTGCCGTCGGCGGTTCTCAGGAAGACGTTCTCGAGATCGGTCGGATCGTCGATCGGCCGGGTGGTGGAGGTAAGCTTCACCGGATAGGCCTCCCCGTCGACGAAGACGTCACCGATGGAGCGGCCGTCGAGGAGCGATTGCAGGGCCTGCGACAGCCCGGTGAAATCGATGCCGAGCTCGGCGGCACGTTCGCGGTCCACGGAGACGGAGAGCTGAGCCTGGCTGATGTCGTTGGTGAGCCTCGGAGCGTCGAAACGTCCGCTCTCCTCCATCGCCGCAACGAGCCGGGCCGCCGCGCCCGTCAGGGTCTGGTGGTCCGCGCCGACAAGCGCGAACTGCAACCCGCTGCCGCCGCCGCGGATCCTCAGGCTGTTCGGCTGCATGGCGAAGGCCCTGACCGCCGGCACCCGTGCCGCCGCCGCATTGACGTCGGCGGCGATCTCGTCCTGGCTGCGGCTGCGCTCCTCCCACGGGGCGAGCGTCA
>DATGWU010000551.1:0-5113 GCA_035299345.1 Rhizobium sp. | reverse complement strand
GATGATGAACTTCCGGCGCGCCGTGGAGAAGTAGCGATAGGCGACGTCGATGGTGATCCCCTGTTCGCGCTCGGCCTGCAGGCCGTCGAGAAGCAGCGCGAAGTCGGGCAGGCCGAGGTCGTTCTGCTTGCCACTGTCGCGGTGGAGCGTCGCCGCCTGGTCCTCCTTGACCGCCTTGGTATCCCAGAGAAGCCGGCCGATCAGCGTTGACTTGCCGTCGTCCACCGAGCCGCAGGTGATGAGGCGCAGCGGGCGCGAGTCACGCCGGACGGCCTCCGGATGGATCTCGGGAAGGGCGGAGGCGGTGGCGGTTGCGAGGGCGCTTGCGGTCATCTCAGAAATATCCTTCGCGTTTCTTCTTTTCCATCGATCCCGATTGGTCGCGGTCGATGGCCCGGCCCTGGCGCTCGGACACGGTTGCGATTTCGAGCTCGGCGATCACGTCTTCGAGCGTGGTCGCGTGGCTGCGGATGGCGCCCGTCAGCGGGAAGCAGCCGAGCGTGCGGAAACGGATCATACCCTCCTGGCGGACTTCGCCGGGCAGCAGTTCGAGGCGAGGGTCCTCGGCGAGGATCATCATGCCGTCGCGCTCCACGAAGGGGCGCTTCTTGGCAAAGTAGAGCGGCACAAGCGGAATGCTCTCCGCCTGGATGTAGCGCCAGATGTCGACCTCGGTCCAGTTGGAGAGCGGGAAGGCGCGCACGCTCTCGCCGCGGCGGATCTGGCCGTTGTAGAGGTTCCAGAGTTCCGGCCGCTGGTTGCGCGGGTCCCAGCGATGGTCCGGCGTGCGGAAGGAATAGATGCGTTCCTTGGCGCGGGAGGCTTCCTCGTCGCGCCGTGCACCGCCGAAGGCGGCGTCGAACTGGCCGGCG
Source organism: Rhizobium sp. (assembly GCA_035299345.1). GTDB lineage: Bacteria > Pseudomonadota > Alphaproteobacteria > Rhizobiales > Rhizobiaceae > Allorhizobium. Next base: position 4,241 of record DATGWU010000551.1, on the reverse strand, counting down.
TCGAGCGCCTGGCGCAGGCCTTCGGTCTTCATGATGTCGGTATAGAGCGCCGAGCCGTGGCTGAAGGGCGAAATGCCTTCGGCCGCACCGCGCGGATTGATGTGCTCGATCAAGTCGAGGTCGTAGCGCTCGACCATTTCGTCGCGGAAGGCGATCATCTCGGCGAACTTCCAGCCGGTGTTGACGTGCAACAGCGGGAAGGGCACGCGGCCGGGATAGAAGGCCTTGCGGGCGAGGTGCAGCAGGACGGAGGAATCCTTGCCGATCGAATAGAGCATGACCGGCTTGTCGAACTCCGCCGCGACCTCGCGGAAGATATGGATCGCCTCGTTCTCCAGCGCCTTCAGGTGCGGATCGAGCGGCGGCTTGGTCACGGGATCCTTCGAATGCGGATCGAACTCGGATGTGTGTACGTGCATTGCGTATCTGCCCTTATGGCCGCTGACGGCGGCATTTCCTGGCACCCCTCTCTGCAGTGGCAATCTGGCGCTCCGCTCTCCCCCTTGGGGGGAAGATGTCACGAAGTGACAGAGGGGGTGAATTCTCCAATCTCAACTCAGGCCGGCGTCGGCACCGAAGACGAAGCCGCTTCCGGCACATGCAGCCCGCATTCGCGCTTCTCGTCGTTCTCCCACCACCAGCGGCCGGCGCGTTCCGGTTCGCCGGGCTTGATCGCCCGGGTGCACGGCTCGCAGCCGATCGAGGGATAGCCGCGGGCGTGCAGCGGGTTGACCGGCACCGCCTCGGCCTCGACGAAGGCGTTGATCTCCTCGATCGACCAGTCGGCGAGGGGGTTGACCTTGATGAGGTTGCGCTCGGCGTCGTATTCGGCGAACGGCGTCGTCGCACGATTGCCGGACTGGCCGCGACGAAGCCCGGTCACCCAGACGGCGGCTCCTTCGAGCGCGCGGGCGAGCGGCTTCAGCTTGCGCACGTGACAGCAGGCGTGGCGGGCCTCGACGCTCTCGTAGAAGCCGTTCAGGCCGTATTTCTCGGCATAGGCGTCGATATCCGCCTGTTCGGGGTGGAAGCGCCGGATCTCGATGCCGAAGCGCTCTTCCGTCTCGGCGATCAGCGCCACCGTCTCGGGAAAGAGCCGGCCGGTCTCGAGCGTCGAAACCTCGATCGGCAGGCGCCCGGTGCCGATCACGGCGGTAATCACCTGGTCCTCGATGCCGAGGCTGGTGGTGAAGACGGCGCGGCCGCCCAGCTGCCCGACGAGCGCAAGCCGCCCGGCGAGGTCGAGGGCGGCGAGTTCCTGGTCGAGGCTGCGGGCCTGGTCTTCCTGGTGGCGGGTCGTCATCTCGCAATCCTGCTGTTCTAATTGCCGGCAGTATCTCAAGAATTCACGGGCACGGACAGAAACATGCATTTCGAATGATGCGGGGGCGGGAGCAAATATCTCTCTGCGCGGGACGATACGCAGAAAAGCCGCCGCCCGGCATCATCATCGCTCCGTTCGCCCCGTCTGACAAATCTTGATGACGAAATTGTATTTTACGGCTTTGTGGTTTAGTGACCGCGAGGACCGCGACGCCGGAGATTCCGGAACGACGCCGCGGCCGGATGCGGATGACGGGAAGCGGCACGCGATGATCTCGCAAAGGGCAAAATATGCGCTGAGGGCGCTTTCTGTGCTGGCGCAGGCGCCGGCTGACGAGCCCGTGCAGATTTCCGACATCGCCGAGCAGCAGAACATCCCGAAGAAGTTCCTCGAACAGATCCTGCTCGAGCTGAAGCGCAGCGGCATCGTCGTCAGCCGCCGGGGCAAGCAGGGCGGTTACCTGCTGCTGAAGCCGGCCGCCGAAGTCACTTACGGCGAAGTCCTGCGGTTGATCGACGGGCCGATCGCGCCGCTTCCGTGCCTGTCGATCACCGCCTACCGCAAGTGCGAGGATTGCAACGGCGAGGCCGATTGCGAGATCCGCCGCGTCTTCGCGCACGTGGCGGACGCCACCCGCCGCATCCTGTTCGAGGCAACACTCGCCGACGGCGTGAGCGTCGAGGAGACGGCCGAGGCCGTCTGACCCCGGCGGCCGGCACTGTTCCGTCGCCACCCACGAATTTCCCCTTGATTCCCGTCATTGCGCCCGGCCGAACGCCGGTGGCATTCTTTACCCATTCTGCAGAAAGCGCTTCCGGCGGACGGTTTGTCATCCGCAGGCGGCTTTCGGCAGTGCGGCTTTTGCGCCGGAAATGCCGCGTGGGAAAGACTTTTTCGTCTGTCTTCGGTCATGTTGACTAAGTCGACCGGGTAAGTAGTGTTAATGGACAACGACAAGAAAGGGACGGCTGTAATGACGACATTCCTGAAGCATTTGAGCGGTTTTCTGATCGGTCTTTCCCTGACGGCAGGCACGATCGGCCCGGTCTTCGCCGAGACCACGCTCCTCAACGTCTCCTATGATCCGACGCGTGAGTTCTACAAGGAATACAACGCCGCCTTCGCCAAGCACTGGAAGGACGAGACCGGCGAGGACGTCACCGTCCAGCAGTCCCACGGCGGATCGGGCAAGCAGGCCCGCGCGGTGATCGACGGCCTCGACGCCGATGTGGTGACACTCGCGCTCGAAGGCGACATCGATGCCATCGCCAAGAATACCGGCAAGATCCCCGCCGACTGGCGCGGCCGCCTGCCGAACAATTCCTCGCCCTACACGTCGACGATCGTCTTCCTCGTCCGCAAGGGCAATCCGAAGGGCATCCACGACTGGGGCGACCTGGTGAAGGGCGACGTCCAGATCGTCACCCCTAATCCGAAGACCTCGGGCGGCGCCCGCTGGAACTATCTCGCCGCCTGGGCCTGGGCCCACAAGGAATTCGGTGGCGACGAGGCGAAGATCAAGGAATACGTCGCCGAGATCTTCCGCCGCACGCCCGTCCTCGATACCGGCGCTCGCGGTTCGACTGTGACGTTTGCCCAGCGCGAGATCGGCGACGTGCTGATCGCCTGGGAAAACGAGGCCTATCTCGCCGGCAAGGAATTCGGTGACGACGCCTTCGACATCGTCGTGCCGAAGCTCTCGATCCTCGCAGAGCCGCCGGTCACCGTCGTCGACGGCAATGTCGACGCCAAGGGCACCCGCAAGCAGGCCGAAGCCTATCTCGAATACCTCTACTCGCCCGAAGGCCAGGCGCTCGCCGCCAAGCACTTCTACCGCCCGTCGAAGCCGGAGCTCGTGCCCGCCGACCAGCTGACGCTGCCGAAGCTCGATCTCGTCACGATCGACGACCCGATCTTCGGCGGCTGGGCCAAGGCGCAGCCCGCCCACTTCGGCGACGGCGGCATCTTCGACCAGATCTACAAGCCCGCCAAATAACTGCGATCCTTCCGGAAGCGACAAGCCCCGGCCTTCGAAAAGGCCGGGGCTTGTCGCCGGATGATTTGAAGGCATGATAGAAGACACGACGGGGCGATGACGGGAACATTCATGAAGAACTGGCGACAGCCGAGCATCTTGCCGGGCTTCGGCCTGACGCTCGGCTATACGATCTTTTACCTGACGGCGATCATCCTGATCCCGCTTGCGGCGCTTGTCTGGCGTTCGGCCTCGCTCGGCTGGGACGAGTTCGTCGCCATCGCCCTCGACGAACGCACGCTGCAGGCGCTGAAGGTGAGCTTCGGCTGCTCGCTTATCGCCGCATCGATCAACGCCGTCTTCGGCGTCCTCACCGCCTGGGTGCTGGTGCGCTACCATTTCCCCGGCCGCCGCCTGCTCGACGCGATCATCGACCTGCCGTTTGCGCTGCCGACGGCGGTCGCCGGCATCTCGCTCGCCGCGCTCTACGCGCCGAAGGGCTGGGTCGGTTCGCTCTTCGCGCCGCTCGGCATCAAGATCGCTTTCACGCCGCTCGGCATCGTGGTGGCCCTCGTCTTCGTCGGCCTGCCCTTCGTCGTGCGCACCGTCCAGCCGGTCATGCAGGAAATCGACCGCGAGGTCGAGGAGGTGGCCGCGACGCTGGGGGCGAACCGCTTCCAGACGATCTCCCGCGTCATCCTGCCCGGTCTCGTGCCGGCGATCCTCACCGGTTTCGCGCTCGCCTTCGCGCGTGCCGTCGGCGAATACGGCTCGGTCATCTTCATCGCCGGCAACATTCCCTATGTTTCCGAGATCGCGCCGCTCCTGATCGTCATCAAGCTCGAGGAGTTCAACTATGCCGGCGCCACCGCCATCGCCGCGGTCATGCTGATCCTGTCCTTCCTGATGCTGTTCGTCATCAACCTGATCCAGGCCTGGAGC
>DATGWU010000550.1:0-4532 GCA_035299345.1 Rhizobium sp. | reverse complement strand
TCGGCGGGCGTCATGTCGGCGCGGTAGGTCATGCCAACGCCTCGTCAATTTCGTCGTCTGTTGCGTTCCGGTCTTCGGTGACGAAAGCGCCCACAATGCGGGTGCAATGCCCGCAAAGAACCTTGTCGTTGTCCGTCCCTTGAACACTGGCCAGCGAGCCATTGAAGCCAGCCCGAACCGCGTCCAGCGCATAGTCAAACACTGACCATCCTTCTGTCTGCCAAGCAGCATCTAGTTCAACGGTGATAGGCTTTGCGCAGCCATCGCATGAAAACGTTGCCTCCACTTCTTTCAGGTGCGCCATCACACCTGCCCTCCTTCGGAGTCGCCAAGGAAGGCGGCAAGGGTGGCGTCGGCCTTTCGTCCCTCGTCGCAGTCAGACCAATCGCCTTCCGCGCAATAACGGCACCACTTCATGTGCTGCAGCGCCGCCTTCAGACGCGCCAGCCGGTCAAGCGCGGCGGCAAGGTCGGCGGCGAGCGTGGGGGCTTGGGCGATTAGGCGGGCGTTGGCGTCGTCAATCTCGTCGGGGCCGTTTGGCCCGCCGCCGTCTGCGTCAAGGATCAAGACGCCCGGCGAAAGGTGCCAGCAGCGACCATCGTCATATGCTTCCTTGGTCCATTCCCACGGCCCCGGCGTTGCCTCCGTCACCATCTTCCGCAGTTCTTCCTGTCTCGTCATATCTTCATCCTCTCGGTTATGGGGCTGCAATATGGCGGCAAAACCCCGTTTCGGAACCATATTCAAGTTGCGCGTCCGCGCGGCGTGTACTCATTGCCTGTCTTGCCGATGCTGCGTTGCAGGTATCCAGCCTTCTCAAGTACGTCGAGCGTTGGCTTCACCGCATAGGCCGGCACTCGGCTCGAGATGAATGTCAGTATGCGGTGCTCGTTGACCGGCTTTTGTCCTTCCCTCCGGTATGTGTCGAACACGTAGTGCCACACGTCCTTGAGGATTTGCGCGTGAGACGTGTTGTCCATTGACTTGAAGATGTCAGGGATATAGTGCTCCACTTCGATCAACCAGTCAAGCGCGCGTTCTACGTGCTCGACTTCGACCATATTGTTTGAGCCCTGTGACACGGCGGCGATCATTGAAAGCTTCGCGAGGTTCAAGACCCGGCGAGTGCAGTAGTGAAGAAGTTTCGGATGATCAGGCATTGGGGGTTCGCCGCCGGTATGCCAGGCGTTGATGTACTCTTTTGCCTCAGGCGAGAACTGAATGCGGCCGTAGATGGAATTGATAGCGCGCAGTCTACTGACCATCTCCTCGTTCGCTTCGGGCTCTTCGGAGGACTCGTTGAAGAAGTCGCCGATCATACGCTCGCCGGAGAACACGAAGATGCAGCGAGCGGTGAAGCCCTCAGCCCAAGCGCCCTCGGGAAGTGTGCCTTGCAGGTAGGCCGGAGTGCAGGCGGCAAGGATGCTCAACTGCGGGTTCTTGATCTCGATCGAGATGTCACGGCCACGACGCTTCTGAGAGTACGGGGTGCAATCGTACAAGTCCTGCAGGGTGTTCATGAAGGACGGATCATAAGTTGGAAGAAGAACGCCGAGCTCAGAGGAGACGATCGAAAGGCAGTTGTCGATCACGACAGCTGGGATTGCGTCGGGCCTGGTGTTCCGCCGAACCGCGTCATTCAGGTTGTCGATCAGCGATGCGGCTGTCAGGGACGAGTACGCAACGTGAACGTTGGGCTTGAGGGCTACGAGCATTTCACGGGCCTTGTTGAGTATCTTCGACTTCCCAATCCCCGGCGGTGCGACGAGGATTGTGTAAAGGTGCGGGTAGAGAGGGCGACCGTTTGTGATCGCCCACACGTTACGCTGCAATGCTGCTCCGACTGTGTGGATAGCTACCCAACGACGGAAAAGCTCGGGGGACATGATCCCTTTTGTCAGCGAAACGAAGTCCGTTATCCAATCAGTTCCCGGACGGAACGTTTGCGATTGGGAGGCTGACGCGAGTCCATCCCCTTCCATTTTTGTAGTCCCCATTCGTTATCGACCTTTCCGGTCTTTCTGTCTTCGACTCGGTTGCCCCAGTTGTAGCCAGTCTTGGCCTCAAGGGGAACCTCAAACTTGCGCCCGTTCTTCAGATCGATCGGGAAGCGGAGGAGTTCGAGAGCCCGTGGGACGAGCTCCTGATGCTTGGAGTAGGGGACTTGGAATAGGATCGAGTCGTGGACTTGGATCAGAAGCTGCGCTTCCGGCATTCCCTTCCACAGCTGCGTGATGCCCCGGTCGATCTGTTCCCCGGTCATGGACTGCGGCGAGTATGCGATTGCCGCGCGCCACGTTTCGGGGTCGTCTGGCCGTCCGTAGAAATTCCGCCTCCGGCCGTATGGTGTGATGAGCGTCCCGACCTGCCGAATTTGGCGGATGGTCTCTTGCTGCCACATCGGGATCAGCGGGAAGCCCCGGAAGTACCGAGGTTGGAATGCTTCAACGACTGCGAGGGCAATGTGGGTCCGCTCCGCAATCGACTTCGGCTTGCCCATATAGTTCGTCGCATGGCCGAGCTTCTTTGCAGCTTGACGATACGATACGCCGGGATAGACCTCGAGAGAGTCACAAAACTCTTTCCAGTCCTTGAAGTCGGCGGGCCAGTCGAGCTCGGGCCACGAAAGGTTGGCAACCTTGGAATGGGTGTCGCCGGACTCACAGGCATCGAGATAGTCCGCTGCGAGGTCACGAACCCAACGACCGTCGGGGAGCTGCTCGTCCGAGTCGCAGAACATGTTGTAGATGATTGCGCCGACGTTGCGCGCATCCGCCTGCTCGAGGTCGACGTTGACGAGGATCATGCCTGGATCGGCGATGAACGGGTAGCGGAGAGTGGTATCAACGTTCTGGAGGTTGCTGCCGTCGCCGAACGCCGAGTCGGAGGAAGAGGAGCGGCCGGTGTTCGTGCCTGCAATGTTGAGGGTTGTACGGAAGCGCCCGTCCGCTGAGAGGTTCGTACGGAGGAAGCTGAGCTTCTTCGAGATTTCGCGGATCGCGAGGACATAGCGAGCGAAGGGCTCGGCCCAGAAGTTGAACATCAGACGGTTGAGTGCGTCCTCGTCCGACGACGGAGCATACACGCCCTTCGAGTTCCGCTTCTTGATCGCGTTGATCCCGAGGTGATCGTAGAAGAGCTGCTTGACTTGGACGTGGGAAGTGGCCGATAGGGGACGGCCGAAGATTTCCTTCGTCATGTAAGAGAAGCGGTCTTTGAGCCCGTCGAGGATACCCTGCAGCTCGGCCTCGGTTTTGCGAAGTGCAACCTGGTCGATCAAGATACCACGCAGGTTCATCTCGAAGAACGGCGCGGACTTCTCGAGGGCAAAGGCATACGTGCGCTGAACGCACTCCTCTTCCTCCTCCATCTGCACCGCAAGTTTGTCATAGACCTCCCACGTTACGCAGCAATCGAGGCCGTTATAGATGTTCGAGACCTCGTCGGGAGTGAGGCGGAACATAGTCTGCTTGTCGAGGGTTGAGGTATCAAAGCGGCGCATAGACGCTTACCGGGATCATGTGCTCATTTGCAAAGTCGACTTCGGCGGTGAGGCCAACGGAGTGCTCCCACCCTTCAAGCTGGAGGACCCAAAGCTCGGTCGCGCGGGAGAGAAGGGCGAGGCAATATTCCTGCCAGAACCTGAAGTCGCCGGGGAGGGTGAAAACCTTGGACATGTGATGGCAGTGAACGATCGGGCTGAAGATGGGAATGCCCCGCAGCATGTGATGGGTTGTGAAGGCGAGAGCCTGCTCGTAGCGGGCCTCACGCACAGCGGGATCGAAGTGGGTGTATGGGGAGCCGAGGTATATCATGCTTTGAGTACCTTTTCAGCAAAGTCGTTAAAGAGGCCCTGCGGGATAGGCTTCACTTTGTAGGCCACACGCGGGTTCGCGTATACGCTGGTGAGCAAGTCCAACGCTCGGCTCTCTGTAGCCGCGATCGCTACGACCTGATTGTTTTCGTTTATGATAGCTGCCGCCATGATGTCACCTGAATGGGATGGACTCGGGGAAATTCATCAGCTTGCGGACTGTGGAAGAAGGACTGAAATCCCATATTTCGGCTGGGGTCTGTGTCCGCTCACACACGCCGCGCAGGTGCATGGCGATCCGCATGTTGAGATAGCCTTTCTTGTCGGGCTGCTTCTCGATCACCTCTTCTTCGATGTTGAGTTCGGACTCGATATATCCCGTCTCTTCCTCAGTGTTTCTGAGCGGGATCGTGCGAAAGGTTCCGATCAGCATCAGATGAGTTCCTTGATCGCCTCATCGACGTCGATGTACTCGACTCCGGCCGTGATGATCAACTTCCTGCGATCGAGCGTCGTCATGTGCAGGTAGCCATACGCGTAGCCGGTCGAGCCTACATACGGGGCAACAAGTCCCGCGCAGCCGTAGGCGTTGCAAAGCTTGGCTCCGAGTTCAACGTCACCGGAGCCGATAACAACGATAGTCCGCATTGGGTCCCTCCAAGAATTTGCGGATGTGCCGGAGCCACCGCAAGCATGACAGGTTTCACGGATGGAAACC
>DATGWU010000549.1:0-6898 GCA_035299345.1 Rhizobium sp. | reverse complement strand
ACGGCGTGTTCAACTTCGAAGGCGGTTGTTATGCAAAGACGATCCGGCTGTCGGCGGAAGCCGAGCCGGAAATCTACGCGACCACCAAGCGCTTCGGTACCGTGCTCGAGAACGTCGTGCTGGACGAGCGTCGTCTGCCCGACTTTCATGATGGTTCACTGACGGAAAACACCCGTTGCGCCTACCCGCTGCACTTTATCCCGAACGCCTCCGACACGGGCCGTTCCGGACATCCGAAGACGATCATCATGCTGACGGCCGACGCCTTCGGTGTCCTGCCGCCGATCGCGCGCCTCACGCCCGAGCAGGCGATGTATCACTTCCTCTCCGGCTACACGGCGAAGGTCGCCGGCACCGAAAAGGGTGTCACGGAGCCCGAGGCGACGTTCTCGACCTGCTTCGGTGCGCCGTTCATGCCGCGGCACCCGGCTGAGTACGGGAACCTGCTTCGTGATCTGATCGCGCGCCACAACGTCGATTGCTGGCTGGTAAACACCGGCTGGACCGGAGGTGCTTACGGCGTTGGCCATCGCATGCCGATCAAGGCAACGCGTGCGCTTTTGACGGCGGCGCTCAACGGTGAGCTCAAGAAGGTCGAAACGCGTACCGATCCGAACTTCGGGTTTGCTGTTCCGGTTGCCGTCGAAGCGGTGGACGGCGCAATCCTCGATCCACGCTCGACCTGGGCAGACGGCGAGGAGTATGATGCTCAGGCGAAGAAGTTGGTCGCAATGTTCATCACCAACTTCGCGAAGTTTGAAGATCACGTCGACCATACCGTTCGGGCCGCCGCTCCGAACGCCAATATTGCCGCCGAATAATTCCGGCTCCGCAGAACTTGTCAGAGGCCCGGTGGTCATATGACCACCGGGCCTCTTTGTCATTGGTGGTTCCCGTCGGTCCCCAAATGTGGGAATAGAACGGTTGGAGACAGCCAATGGCCAGCGATGCACTTTACATAGATGACCGGATCACGATTGCAGGTTGGGAACTGACGGAACAGTTCGTTCTCGCAGGCGGACCGGGCGGCCAGAACGTCAACAAGGTCTCGACGGCCGTACAGCTCTTCTTCGATGTCGCCGGATCACCCTCTCTTCCCGACCGGGTCAAGGCAAATGCCCTGAAGCTCGGCGGTCGGCGAGTTTCCAAGGACGGCGTCCTGATGATCGAGTCGAGCCGTTTCCGCAGCCAAGAGAGAAATCGCGCAGATGCGAGAGAGCGGCTGAGGGAACTGATCCTCAAGGCGGCCGAGCCGCCACCGCCGTCGCGACGAAAGACCAAACCCACCAAAGGCTCTGTCGAGCGACGGCTGAAGGAAAAGGCCGGTCGCTCCGAGGTGAAGAAAATGCGCGGCCGGCCTGCCGGCGATTGACGGGAACTGCCCGGAGCAGACGTGAGGCCTGACAAGGGAGACGTGATGGCAATCAACACCGGTGCAGGCTGGAGATTTCCGGAAGGGGTCAAGTTCTATCCCGGTTATCTGACGCGCGAGCAGCAGAAGATACTGCTGGAAGAAGTACGCGAGGTTGTCGCTGCCGCCCCTCTCTATGTCCCAGTGATGCCCGGCACCGGCACGCCGCTATCGGTTTGTATGACCAATTGCGGCCCGCTCGGGTGGGTGACGGACAAAGATCGGGGCTACCGCTACCAAGGCGTGCATCCCGTCACCCAATCGGCCTGGCCACCGATCCCTGACACCCTCATCCATATCTGGGAGCAGGTTGCAGGCTATGCCAAACCTCCGGAGGCTTGCCTCGTGAATTTCTACGCCGGCGATGCACGAATGGGGCTGCATCAGGACAAGGACGAACAGGTTCTTGAAGCGCCGGTGGTATCGGTTTCTCTCGGCGACACTTGCCTCTTTCGCCTTGGGGGAACGCACCGCGGCGACAGGACCCGCTCATTCCGACTTGCAAGTGGGGACGTGCTCGTTCTCGGAGGCGAAGGGCGCCTGGCCTTTCACGGGGTGGACCGGATCTATCCCGAGAGCTCGACATTGCTGAAGAACGGTGGACGGATCAACCTCACGCTTCGGCGCGTCAACCCCTGACGCCCGGCGATGGCCAGTCAGAGCTTCCGCAGGGCTACCTTCTCGACGAGGTGGTTTTCACCCTTCTGAAGGATGAGGTCGGCGCGCGGTCGTGTCGGAAGAATGTTCTCCCTGAGGTTCTTCAGGTTGATATTGGTCCAGAGATCTTCGGCGATATCCAGCGCTTCCTGCTCGCTGATGGTGGCGTAGCGGTGGAAATACGAATTGGGATCGCGGAAGGCCGTTTGCCGCAACTTCATGAAGCGGTGCACATACCAGCGATGGATCAGTGTCTCGTCGGCATCGATGTAGATCGAGAAGTCGAAGAAGTCCGAGACCATCGGCACGATCTTGCCATCCGCCGGCAGATCGCGTGACTGAAGAACATTGATCCCCTCGAAAATCAGGATGTCCGGCCGGTCGACGACTTTGTGCTCGTGCGGCAGCACGTCGTAGGTCAGGTGCGAGTAGCAGGGCGCCTTCACGTTTGGAAGACCGGCCTTTATCGCTGACAGGAAGCGCAGAAGTGCGCCAATGTCATAGCTCTCGGGGAAGCCCTTGCGATTCAACAGGTTCTCACGAATGAGAACCGCGTTCGGATAGAGAAAGCCGTCCGTGGTAATGAGGTCAACCTTCGGACTCGACGGCCAACGGGCCAGTAGTTCCTTCAGGATACGGGCGGTCGTCGATTTGCCGACCGCCACCGATCCGGCGATACCGATGACGAAAGGTGTTTTCGCCACGTCCGACATGCTGAGAAATCGGTTGCGCTGCTCGAAGAGCAACTGCGAGGATTCCACGTGCGCGGAAAGCAGGCGCGACAGCGACAGGTAGATGCGCCGAACTTCCTCCAGATCAATCGGGTCGTCGATCGACCGCAGGCGGTGTACTTCGTCCGCGGTCAGCGTCAGCGGGGTGTCGGCGCGAAAGCGCGCCCATTCTTCCGAAGAATAGAAGTGATAGGGCGAATAGTCGTTGGCTTGGAAGTGATCGAGCGTTTCAGGCACGTCGGATGGCCGTATAGCTGTTGTCATGAATCTTGCCGGCTGGCCTTCTCGTTGAGGCCTGTCTGGGCTGTACGCCGCTGAAGCTCCTGCATGACAGTCTCTAGCGGTACGTCGGCGATTTTCAATACGACCAACAGATGATAGAGCAAATCGGCACTCTCGCAGACGAGATTCTGCCGGTCTTCAGCAATCGCGGCGATCACGGTCTCCACCGCCTCCTCACCGAGCTTCTTGGCTGCTTTGCGCTGTCCGCCGCGGACGAGTTTCGCCGTCCAGGATTGGTCCGGCTCAGCCATCGCGCGCGTGGCGACGATCTTTTCAAGATCCGTCAGGGAGAACATGGTCATTCCGCCACTCCGTCTTCTTCAGTCGAGCCGCATGGGGATGCCGTGGTCCGCCATGTAGCGCTTCGCCTCGCCAATGCTGTATGTTCCGAAGTGGAAGATTGATGCCGCAAGAACGGCAGTCGCATGACCTTCCTTGATGCCTGCCACGAGATCGTCGAGGTCGCCGACGCCGCCTGAGGCGATGACCGGGACACGCACGGAGTCGGCTATGGTGCGCGTCAACGCTATGTCATAACCGCTTTTCGTCCCGTCCCGATCCATGGATGTGACGAGAAGTTCGCCTGCACCGCGTGCCGCCATCTTGCCTGCGAATTCGACTGCATCGATTCCCGTCGGCTGACGGCCACCATGGGTGAAGATCTCCCAGCGGTCGGCTTCTCCAGGCCCTGATACCTTCTTGGCATCAATGGAAACGACGATGCACTGGTCGCCGAACTTGTCGGCCGCCTCGGCCACAAAGTCGGGATTCTTTACCGCGGCCGAATTGATGGACACCTTGTCCGCCCCGCAGAGGAGAAGTTTGCGGATGTCGGCAATTGTCCGAACGCCTCCGCCGACCGTGAGCGGCATGAAGCAGTGCTCGGCCGTGCGCGCAACGACGTCGAAAATGGTGTGACGATCTTCCGACGATGCGGTGATGTCGAGGAAGGTGAGTTCATCGGCGCCGGCCGCATCGTAAGCCTTTGCCGCCTCCACCGGATCGCCGGCATCGATGAGATCGACGAAATTAATGCCCTTGACGACACGGCCATCCTTGACGTCGAGACAGGGAATTACACGAGCTTTCAACGTCATTGTTGCACCTCGGCTTGGTGGGCGGACTTGATAAGCGCAAGAGCCTCGGCCGGATCAATGCGGCCGTCGTAGAGTGCCCGGCCGGATATTGCACCCTCGAGCTTTCTGGCATCCGGTCGCAACATGCGACGTATGTCTTCGATCGAGGCGAGACCACCGGACGCAATGACCGGAATCGAGACCGCATCGGCGAGCGCCAGTGTCGATTCCCAGTTGATGCCGGTCAGAATCCCGTCGCGGTCGATGTCGGTGTAGATGATGGCCGCGACTCCGGCGCCTTCAAACTTGCGGGCAAGCTCGATTACGCCGAGTTCAGAGGCCTCCGCCCAACCTTCCACCGCCACCTTGCCGCCCTTGGCATCTATTCCGACGGCAATCTTCCCGGGAAACGCCTTGCAGGCATCGATGACCAGCGCCGGATCACGCACGGCCACGGTGCCAAGGATCACGCGTGTGAGACCGCGTGCCAGCCAGGATTCGATATGTGCGAGCGTACGGATGCCGCCTCCGAGCTGGACCGGGTTCTTCGTTGCCTTCAGGATCTCGTCGACCGCCGCGCCGTTGACGCTCTCGCCCGCAAAGGCCCCATTGAGGTCGACGACGTGCAACCATTCGAACCCCTGTTCCTCGAAGGTTCTTGCCTGTGCCGCCGGATCAGGATTGTAGACCGTCGCCTGTGCCATGTCGCCGAGCTTCAATCGGACACATTGACCGTCCTTGAGATCTATCGCGGGAAAAAGGATCATGGTTTCGTCCAACTGCTTCAGGGGGTCCAGGTCAGGAAGTTTGCGATCAGCTTGAGGCCGAGTGTCTGACTCTTTTCCGGATGGAACTGGGCACCGGCCATGTTGTCATTGGCGACGAAGGCGGTGACCGGCGCACCGTAGTCGGTCGTGGCCACGATGTCCTCGGGATTGTCAGCCGCCAAATGATACGAGTGGACGAAATAGGCATGTAAGCCGTCCGGACCGGTCGGAATGTCTTCAAAGAGCGGGTGAGGTCGACGAAGATCGAGCGTATTCCAGCCGATCTGCGGTATTTTCAGAGTGGGATCACCAGGTGTCATCTCGACGACGTCACCTTTGATCCAGCCAAAACCGGGAGTGACGGTTTTCTCAAGACCGCGACTGGACATCAGTTGCATGCCGACGCAGATACCGAGAAATGGTCGTCCATTCTTTTCCACGGCAACGGTAAGGGCGTCCGTCATGCCGGCAACCGCGTCAAGCCCTCGACGGCAGTCGGCGTAGGCGCCGACGCCTGGTAGAACGATACGGTCGGCAGACGCGACACGTTCGGGCTGGTCGGTCAACTCGACATCCGCGACGACTCCGCTCTCCCGTGCCGCCCGCTCGAATGCCTTGGTGGCTGAACGGAGGTTACCCGAGCCGTAATCGATGATCGCCACACGCATGGGCTTAGTCCTTCTGTTCGTGGTCACCACCGCATCCTTCGCTCCGGCCATCCGGCGGGGTCACGAGGACATCAAGGCAGGACCGCAATTGCGCTGTCTTTTTAGACCAGGGAACCCTTGGTCGACGGGACGCGGCTCGCCTGCCGCGGATCGATTTCCGTAGCGCTGCGAAGCACGCGGGCGACCGCCTTGAAGCAGGTTTCCGCTATATGGTGATTGTTGGCGCCGTAATGGTTCATGACGTGCAAGGTGATGCCGGCGTTCTGCGCAAGCGCCTGGAAGAATTCGCGGACCAGCTCCGTATCGAACGTGCCGATTTTGGGTGCACTGAAGGCGACGTTCCATACGAGGAACGGCCGCCCCGATACGTCGATCGCCGCCTTCGTCATGGTTTCGTCCATCGCCAGATCGATAGACGCATAGCGGCTGATGCCGCGGCGGTCGCCGAGCGCCTTCGAGATCGCCTGCCCGAGCGCGATACCTGTGTCCTCGACCGTATGGTGATCGTCTATGTGCAGATCGCCTTTGACTTCGATATCCATGTCGATGAGGGAATGTCGGGAGAGCTGGTCGAGCATATGGTCGAAGAAACCGACGCCCGTCGATATCCGGGACTGGCCGCTGCCGTCGATATTGACGGAAACGGCAACCGAAGTCTCGTTGGTCTTGCGAGAGACGGTGCCCGTGCGGCCCGATGCGGCAGTCGACATGGTTCTACTCCGGAAAGTTCTGCGTGCTCCTTATCAGGCGCTGTGGCAAATATCCAGAAGAGAGCGTCAAAACAGCGCGGTGACAGGCATTTGGCGGTCGGGTGACGTGTCCAGTTTGCAATCCGTCTGCGGAAACTTAAATAAGAGCAAACACTGGCGGCAATCCCTCCGGTATGAATTCATTCTTTCAGGTCGGTTTCCAAGATGAGCGAACATAATCCCTACGGCACCATGCATGGCACGACAATCATCACCGTGCGCAAGAATGGCGTTGCTGTCATGGCTGGCGACGGCCAGGTCAGCCTCGGCCAGACCGTTATGAAGGGTAACGCCCGAAAGGTAAGGCGGATCGGCAAGGGTGATGTCATCGCCGGCTTCGCTGGTGCCACGGCAGACGCCTTCACCTTGCTGGAGCGACTTGAAAAGAAGCTGGAGCAGTATCCCGGGCAATTGATGCGGGCCGCAGTGGAGCTCGCCAAAGACTGGCGAACGGACAAATACCTGCGTAACCTGGAAGCGATGATGCTGGTTGCGGACAAATCGGTAACCCTGGCGATTACCGGTAACGGAGACGTGCTGGAGCCGGAGCACGGCGC
>DATGWU010000548.1:0-4919 GCA_035299345.1 Rhizobium sp. | reverse complement strand
GTAGAGGAAGAAGGACGGCCACCGCACGATCCAGTGCTGAAGGGCGTTGCGCGGCGGCGACATCCAGAAGAGATGGCTGGCACCGCGCTCGGCCATGATCGACTTCTCGAGTTCGATGCTGGTGGCGATGATGTCCGTTCTCGCCCCGTGGGAAACCGCGGACGGGATCGGAGCGCTGTTGAACCGGACGACGAGATCGTGGCCGTCGATCTCCGCGCCGAACGCCGTGCCGGAGAGCGCCCGCGAATTTCCGATGAGTGCAACGCGCCTGTCGCGGACCAGTTCGAATACCTCTTGCTCGCCGAGCGGCGAACGATATTGCAGCCCGAGGAGCCGGCGCAGGGCGCCGACGACGCGCAGATACTTCTTCTCGATCTTTCGCATGCACAACGTCCAGATAGAACAGATCTCACTGCCCGACGAATGCTCCGGAGGAGGCCTTGTCGAGGGCTGACGCGTCGCCGTCAGCGAAGCGCCGACGCATCGGTGACCAGAGCGTAGACCAGCCGCGCCAGCAGCATATTCCTGGGTCGCAGGAAGCGCCGGAAATACGGGATCTCCTGCAGCTTGCGGCCGTCCATCCGCTCCCGCTCGCGCGGCGTCATCTCGTGGAATTCATACTCCCCGCGCCGCATCGGAAGCAGCGACGTCTTCAGCTTGCCGGCGCGATAGGTCCGCGGGAACGGAACATGCATCACGATCGGCGAGAACGGAAAGAGCCGGACATAGCCGAGATCGGCGAGAACCTTCTTGTTCTCCGCTTCGCTCTCGCGGAACGTCCAGCCGAGTCTCTTCAGCGTCGACAGGCGCAGGATGCCGACGTCGGCATAGGAGCGACGATTGTCCCCGTCAGGAAAGCGATAGGCCTTCACGTCTTCGAGAATGTCGTAGGCATAGCCCTTCCGAAGGAAGCGCGGATCGACCTGGAGAACCTTGTCGTCCGATGCGAAAAGCTCGCCATACTGCTTCAGGATGGCGTCGTCGAACGGGCGAACGAACTGCATGTCGTCCTGGATGAGGAATATGAAGTCATATCCCTCCTCCTCCGCATAGCGGCACATGCGCTGGATATTGCCGTAGAGATTGCCGTGGCGGCGGCCCCGCTTGTCCTCCGTCGAGGTAACGCAGAGCTTCATGCGCGGACGGTATTTTTCGATCACCGCCTTGGTGACGTCGTCCTCGCTCTGGTCGTCGATCAGTGCGACGTCGAAACCGGGGCACATCTTGAAGGTCGAGAGGATGCAGCGCTCGAGAGTACTCCCCATATTATAGGAGAAGATGCACAGCAGCACGTTCTTGGAAGTCAGCATTGCGACCGGTATCCCCGCGTTCAAATCTCCACCAGCCCGAGCCGTTTCACCTGCCGGATGGTCAGCATGGTGCGGACGGTGTGGACGTGGTCGTTGGCCGTCAGCACCTCGATGACGAAGTCCTGGAACTTCGTGAGGTTTTCCGCAACGCAGTGGAGCAGGAAGTCGCTGTCGCCGGAGACCATCCAGGCCTGGCGGACGACCGGCCAGCTTTCGGTCACCGCGGCGAACGCCTTGAGGTTCATCTCCGACTGGTGCTTGAGGCCGACCATGCAGAAGGCGACGAGATCGAAGCCGAGCTTCGGCGCGTTGAGGAACGCGTGGTAGCCCTCGATGATGCCGGCCTCCTCCAGCTTTCGCACGCGGCGCAGGCAGGGCGGCGCGGAAATGCCGACGCGCTCGGAGAGCTCGACATTGGTGATGCGGCCGTCGCGTTGCAGTTCCCGGAGGATGCGGATGTCGATGGCGTCCAGCTCGGCGCGGAACAAGGGAGAAACCTTCTCAAATGTGACTGCGCGGATATGTACCGCATTCCAGCGATTACGCAAGAATCAGTCCCACGGAGGCACAATTATTGCGGTACGGTGTGGATGCCGTGCCGTTATTGCAAGGCTGACCTTGAATAAACGCATGGAGCAATCATAAATGGGGCGGCAGACATATGGCCCCGATGCGAATCGATCGCTCATCTTCTGCGACATCCCTGAAAGGAACCACCATGACTGCCCGCCATACCAAGGTGTTGATCATAGGCTCCGGCCCGGCCGGCTACACGGCCGCGATTTATGCGGCGCGCGCCATGCTGAGCCCCGTGCTGATCGCCGGCATGGAACAGGGCGGTCAGTTGATGATCACGACCGATGTCGAGAACTATCCAGGCTTCGCCGATCCGATCCAGGGCCCCTGGCTCATGGAACAGATGCTGAAACAGGCCGAGCATGTGGGCGCGGAGATCGTCAACGACCTGGTGACCGAGGTCGACATGGATCGCCGGCCGTTCACGGTCCGCACCGATTCGGGCGCGGTCTGGACAGCGGACACGCTGGTCATCGCGACCGGCGCCAAGGCGAAGTGGCTCGGTATTGAGAGCGAGCAGCATTTCCAAGGCTTCGGCGTCTCCGCTTGCGCGACCTGCGACGGCTTCTTCTATCGCAACAAGGACGTGATCGTCGTCGGCGGTGGCAACTCCGCGGTCGAGGAGGCACTCTATCTCTCGAACATCGCGAAGTCGGTGACGGTCGTCCACCGCCGCGACAGCTTCCGCTCGGAAAAGATCCTGCAGGAGCGCCTGTTTGCGAAGGACAACATCGAGGTCATTTGGAACACGGAAGTGGACGCGATCACCGGTGAGCCGGCCAAGCCGCCGATGCCGCCGTCGGTGACCGGCGTGCGCCTCAGGAACACAGTGACCGGCGCGATCTCCGAAATGGCGATCGACGGCGTCTTCGTCGCCATCGGCCATGCCCCGGCGGTCGAACTCTTCAAGGACAAGCTGAAACTGAAGTCCAACGGCTATCTCTGGACGGCACCGGACTCCACCGCCACCAGCGTCGAGGGCGTCTTTGCCGCCGGCGATGTGACCGACGACGTCTACCGCCAGGCGATCACCGCCGCCGGTATGGGCTGCATGGCCGCGCTCGAGGCCGAACGCTACCTGACGGCCGTTTCCACCCGGGCAGAAGCGGCGGAGTGACCATGATGAGAGGCGGCGGAATGCCACTGGACTGGGACAAGCTGCGCATATTTCACGCGGCAGCGGAGGCGGGCTCGTTCACGCACGCGGCGGACAAGCTCCATCTGTCCCAGTCGGCGATCAGCCGCCAGGTCAGCGCGCTGGAACAGGAGGTCGGCGTCAAGCTCTTCCACCGCCACGCGCGCGGCCTCATCCTCACCGAACAGGGCGAGCTTCTCTATCGCACGGCACACGACGTGCTGCTGAAGCTCGAAACGGTGAAGATGCAGCTCACCGAGACGACGGAGAAGCCGAGCGGCAAGCTCCGCGTCACGACGACGGTCGGGCTCGGCCAGGGCTGGCTGACCGACAAGATCCAGGAGTTCCTGCAGCTCTATCCCGACATGTCGATCCAGCTCATCCTCGACAACGAGGAGCTGGACGTGAACATGCGCCATGCCGACTGCGCGATACGCCTGCGCCAGCCGCAGCAGTCGGACCTCATCCAGCGTAAGCTGTTCACGGTGCACATGCACGTCTACGCGGCGCCCTCCTACATCAACCGCTACGGCGAACCGCAGTCGATCGAGGATCTCGACAACCACCGCATCATCACCTTCGGGGAGCCCGCGCCGAGCTACCTGCTCGACGTCAACTGGCTGGAAGTCGCCGGCCGCACCTCCGACAACCCGCGCCACCCGCACCTGCAGATCAACAGCCTCACCTCGATCAAGCGCGCCTGCCTGCTCGGCATCGGCATCGCGATGCTGCCAGACTACATCGTCGGCCGCGATCCAGGCCTGCTGCAGCTCGTGACCAGCGCCGACGTGCCGTCCTTCGACACCTATTTCTGCTATCCCGACGAGATGAAGAACGCGGCAAAGCTGAAGGCATTCCGCGATTTCATCGTCGCCAAGGCCAGGAACTGGAACTTCTAATTCACGCGGCGCGTGCGGATTTTTGCAGGTCTGCAACATGCGCATGACAGACATGCATTATAATGCATTGTTCACTGCACAAATAACGACCATATCGCACATAGCTGATGCACATGGTGGCTTTTCCTCCCAGTTCCACCGCAGCAGCTGTTCCCCTCTGGAGGTTTTTTTGACCTTCACACTTATAGGGCCCTGGAGCGATCCGGTGGCCCTCTTTTTTTGTCCTGTGCCGGCCCGGGCCCGCTGGGGATATCTCATATTTTCGAAATATATCGCATTCGCAGGTGTTGAATCTCGGGCGCAGGCTTATATTTCAACGCGTGAGACGGAAGAGACGGAACGGACGGAAATGAACTTCGACGAAGTCCTCAAAGCGCTTGCACACCCGGCCAGGGTCGAAATGCTGACATGGCTGAAGAATCCGCACGACCATTTCGAGGCGCAGCAACACCCCTTCGAGGTCGGTGTCAGCGCCGGGCAGTTCGAACGTTGCGGCCTCTCGCAGTCGACCGTCTCGGCACACCTCTCGACGCTGCAGAGAGCGGGGCTGCTCTCCTCCACCCGCGTCGGCCAGTGGGTTTTCTACAAGCGCAACGAGGAAACTATCCGCGCGTTCCTGAGGGCTATTGCCTCGAGACTCTGATGCCGCCATTCTGCGCGGGCGGCGTTCGCCCGCCCTCCTCCCAGCGGCTGACGAACGCCTTTCATCCTCCCGAAAGGCACCCCTTCCATGACCATGCTTTTTGATCCGATCCAGCTCGGAGACATGCTTCTGCCCAATCGCATCGCGATGGCGCCGCTCACCCGCAACCGCTCGCCGGGCGCAATCCCGAACGACCTCAACGTGACCTATTACGTCCAGCGCGCCACGGCGGGCCTCTTGGTCAGCGAGGGCACAGCGATCACCCAGCAGGGCCAGGGCTACGCCCAGGTCCCTGGCCTCTACAAGCCGGAGGCGCTCGCCGGTTGGCGGAAGGTGACGGATGCCGTTCATGAGGC
>DATGWU010000547.1:0-4040 GCA_035299345.1 Rhizobium sp. | reverse complement strand
GCAGTACGGGGCAGATCCACATCGCCTTCACGGCGCCGAGCCGCGCGGCTGTCGATGCCTTCTACGCGGCAGCCATGGTGGCCGGGGCGCGGGACAATGGCGGACCCGGACTGCGGCCGCACTACCACCCCGACTATTACGCCGCCTTCGTGCTCGATCCGGACGGACATAACATCGAGGCCGTCTGCCACAAGCCGGCCTAACCGGTCCGGGAGATTACCACGGTATTGTTCACAACACGTTCCGGCTCGACGAATTGGCGTTCGAAAACGTCGAACAATTCGTCGCCGGAACGACGCATCGTCACGGGGGCGGCCGGTCGCTATATCTGCTGGACAACAGATGAGGCGCGACATGAGCAGCGAACGTTTTCCCGTCTATTTCATTCCCCACGGTGGCGGCCCCTGGCCGTTCATGGATTTCCCGGCAGATCCCGACGGCAAGAAGCCCTGGGGCGACCTCGATGCCTTCCTGAAAGGCCTTGATGCGGAGATCGGCCGTCGCCCGAAGGCGATCCTCGTCGTCTCCGGCCACTGGGAGCGGGAGCCGGTTCCGACCGTCTCCACCGCGGCCCGCCCCGGAATGCTCTACGACTACTCCGGCTTTCCGGAGCAAACCTACCGATTGAGCTATCCGGCACCCGGTTCGCCCGAGGTGGCGCGTCGGGCGAAGGCGCTTCTGGAGAAGGCCGGCATTCCGGCCGCAGAGGACGCGACCCGCGGTTATGACCACGGCGTCTTCGTGCCGCTGATGGTCGCCTATCCCGATGCCGACGTGCCGGTGGTCATGATTTCGCTGAAGAACACGCTCGACGTCGAGAGCCATGTGGCGATCGGCAAGGCGCTGGAGCCGCTGCGTGACGAAGGCGTCCTGATCCTCGCCTCCGGCATGAGCTACCACAATATGCGGATGTTCTTCCGCGACACGCCGGAACACAGGCAGCAGGCGATCCGCTTCGACGACTGGCTGTCGCAGACGGTCGAGATCGCCGATCCGGGTGAACGCGCGGCGCGACTGGCAACCTGGGACCGAAACCCGGATGCGCTCGCCTGCCACGTGCCGGACCACGATCACTTGGTGCCGCTCTTCGTCGCGGTCGGCGCGGCCGGGTCGGATGCCGGGCGGCACGTGTTTCGCGGCCAGTTCCGCGGCAAGCCCTATTCGGGCTACCGCTTCGGCTGAGGGATCGGCGGCGATCGTCAGTCGCGGACGGCGATCGCCACTTCCGGCGGATAGGCGCCGACGAAGCCCCGCCAGTGGGCGACCGCAAAGCCGAGCACGACCAGAGCACCCGCCTGATGGGCGAGCGCGACATGGAGCTGCACCTGCGTGAGCAGCGTCGTGATGCCGAGCGCCGCCTGGACGGCGATCAGCAGGAAGAGCACGACCGAGCGCCGTGCGTGGGTCGTATCCGGTGCCGCCCGCAGGGACCCGATCATGTGCATGAGCGCGGCGGCAAAGAGCACATAGGCGCCGAGGCGGTGGACGAACTGCACGGTCTTCGGGTTTTCGAAAAGATTGATCCAGGCCGGTTGCTGGATGAAGAGGTCGCCGGGGATGATCGCGCCATCCATCAGCGGCCAGGTGTTGTAGGTGAGCCCGGCGTCGAGGCCGGCGACCAGCGCGCCGAGATAGATCTGGAAGAAGGCGAGGATCGCGATCGCCGCCGCCCAGGTGCGGGAGCTCTCCGTCGGCGGTTCGTCGGCGGAGTGCGGCGCAAGCCCGCGCATGATCCACATGCAGGACGAGAAGATCAGGCAGGCCATCACGAGATGGGTCGCCAGTCGGTACTGGCTGACGTCGACGCGCTCGGCAAGGCCGGAAGAAACCATCCACCAGCCGATGAAACCCTGCAAGCCGCCGAGCGCCAGAATGCCGAGGAGCGGACCCTTGAGCCGCCGCTCGATACGGCTGGTCACCCAGAAGAAGAACAGCGGCACCGCGAAGATCACGCCGATGCCGCGGGCGATCAGTCGATGCGCCCATTCCCACCAGAATATCCGCTTGAATTCGTCGACGGTCATATCCTTGTTGATCTGCGCATATTCAGGGATCCGCTGATAGAGGCGGAATTCCTCGTCCCACTGCTCGGCGTTGAGCGGCGGGATGACACCGTGGATCGGCTTCCATTCCGTGATCGAGAGCCCCGAATCGGTGAGCCGTGTCGCGCCGCCGACGAGGACCAGACAGAAGAGCGCGAAGAGCACGAAGGCCAGCCACAGCCGGATCGCCCGCCGGTTCCTCTCTCCCCGCTCGATCGTCGCGAGCAGCCTTACTTCAACAGGATTGGTCGTGCTTGCCATGTCGCTTCCTCTCATCGGCTGTTGATTTGCCCGAGTTCCCCGTGCAAAACAAGCCCCGGATGGTGGCGACAGCCGGCCGCTCCGGCATTCGTGAGAGGATCTCGCGGCGGAAGCATCTGGAACAGAGGACAAGTGACGATGCCTGCGAAACTGCGTTCATTCATCGGGACGATCCTGATCATCTGCCTCGTCATCCTCTATGCTCTGGTCGCGACCACGATCGCCTCGGCCCTGCTCGCCACCTCGCCGTGGTGGGTCCACTTCCTTTATTTCCTGCTGTCGGGTCTTCTCTGGGTGCTTCCGGCCATGCTCATCATCAAGTGGATGGCGGGTCCCGTCCGCAAATAGGCCTTCGCCACCACGTCAGGTTACCACTTGCTAACCGCGTTGCGCGGAAGTTGCGGATCGCACCATACGCTTTAATGTTTGTATGGCGGCAAGGGATTAGCTTTCGGCACGAACTTTTCCACGCCGGAGAAAGCCCTTGCAGACCTCGATCCTTGACAATCGCAGCCTGGCTGCCGAACCTCTGTCGTCGGGGAAGCCGAAGGCTGCGGGGGCCGGCAGAACAATGGTGATCGGCGTCGCCGAGGATCTCAAAATCGAAGTCTTCGACCGCATGGAACCGCTCGAAATCGAGTGGCGGCGCCTGCAGGGTGATTCCTTCACATCGTTGCATCAGGGCTATGACTGGTGCGCCGCCTGGGTACGCAGCCACGGCCATCCGGTCGCCATCCTGCGCGGCACGATCGCCGGCGAGACCTGCTTCATCCTCCCGCTCGAAATCGTCACCACGCGCTCGGTCCGTATCGCGCGTTACATCGCCAGCCCGTTCAACAACATCAACAACGGGCTCTTCACGCCCGCCTTCCGCGCGCGCTGCAGTGCGCAGGTTGCCCGATCGGTAGCTCAGACGATCGCGCGGGCGCTCAGCGGGCGCGCCGATCTCGTCTGGCTTCAGAACATGCCCTTCGAATGGCGCGGTCAGCGCCATCCCTTCGCGGCGCTGCCATCCGTCGAGAACCAGAACCACGCCTTTCAGCTGACGCTCGCCGCGGACATGGAGACGACGATCCGCCAGCTGAATGCCAAGCGCCGCCGCAAGATGTACCGCAACCAGTGCCGCAAGATGGAAGCGCATGGCGGGTACGAGCACATCGTCGCCGCGACCGATCCGGAAAAGGCGGCACTGATCGACCTCTTCTTCCGCCAGAAGGCGGTCCGTTTCGAGGCGCACGGCCTTCCGAACGTCTTCCGGCCCGACGACGTTCAGGCCTTCTTCCGCAACCTGTTGCAGGTCGCTCCGGATGGCTGCGACGTCCCGCTGCAACTGCACGCAATCCGCCTCAAGGGCGAGAACGACGGCAAGATCGCGGCGATTGCGGGTCTCTCGCGCAAGAACGACCACGTGATCTGTCAGTTCGGCTCGATCGACGAACGCCTCGTCCCCGACACGAGCCCTGGCGAACTGCTCTTCTTCCTGATGATCGAGAAGGTGATCGACGAAGGTGCGGCGATCTTCGATTTCGGCGTCGGCGACCAGTGCTACAAGCGCCGCTGGTGCACGATCGAGACGGCGCAGCACGATGTCCTGCTGCCGGTCTCCGCCAAGGGGCGCATCGCCGCGTCCGGACTTCAGCTGGTGACGAGGACGAAGTCCACCATCAAGCGCCACCCGGCGCTCTACGCCTTCATCCAGCGTTTTCGTGCGCGCGCAGACAGAGAACCGGCGACCGA
>DATGWU010000546.1:0-5299 GCA_035299345.1 Rhizobium sp. | reverse complement strand
TTGCCTACGAACCGGTCTGGGCGATCGGTACCGGTCTCACGCCGACCGTGGAAGACGTCCGTGAAGCCCATGCTTTCATGCGCGCCGAACTGGTGAAGCGCTTCGGCGGCGAGGGCCAGAAGATGCGCATCCTCTACGGCGGTTCGGTCAAGCCTTCGAACGCCAGGGAACTGATGGCAGTCGCGAATGTCGACGGCGCGCTGATCGGCGGGGCCAGCTTGAAGGCTGCCGACTTCCTCGCCATATACGGCGTCTATGGTGAACTCCTCGCCTGATTTGCTGCCGAGGGGCTTTCTTTGATGCGACCTCTCATGTAAAGAGCCGCCAATCCTTTCAGATTTTGCCCGATGGGCAGGATGGAACATCCATGCAAACCGTTTTGATTGTCATTCATCTCATGATCGTGCTGGCGCTGGTCGGCGTCGTACTCATCCAGCGCTCCGAAGGCGGCGGCCTCGGCATCGGCGGCGGCTCCGGCTTCATGTCGGCGCGCGGTACGGCGAACGCCTTGACCCGCACGACGGCAATCCTGGCGGCACTGTTCTTCATCACCTCGCTCGGCCTCGGCGTTCTTGCCCGCTACGAGGCTCGGCCGACCGACATCCTCGACCGTATCCCGGCAGGCACGTCCAACGGTTCCAACGTCCTCGACCAACTCGGCGGCGCGCCGGCGCAGGCTCCTGCGTCGGGCACGACGGCGCCGGCCGAAGCTCCCGCTTCGGGCGCAACCGCTCCCGCGGAAGCTCCGGCTGCCGGTACTCCGGCACCTGCCGCCGGCACGCAGGGTGCAGCTCCGGCCCAGAAGCCGGCCGATCCGAACGCCGTTCCGACCGGCAACTGATCGGATTCACAATTTCCACTCCGGCGGGCTCTCGGGTCCGCCGGTTTTCTTTTGTCAAGTATTCCGCCTCGCCTCAGAAAAAAGACGGGACACGATCGTTTTTGGCTGGCGGAATCAGTCTCGAAAAGGTATCCGGTGACTCCCATGGCGCGATATGTATTCATCACAGGCGGCGTGGTCTCCTCTCTTGGCAAGGGCATCGCAGCCGCGGCACTCGGAGCATTGTTGCAGGCGCGGGGCTACCGCGTGCGCCTGCGCAAACTGGACCCCTATCTCAACGTCGACCCGGGCACGATGAGCCCGACCCAGCACGGTGAGGTGTTCGTCACCGACGACGGGGCGGAAACCGACCTCGATCTCGGCCACTACGAACGCTTCACGGGGCGTTCGGCCACGAAGACCGACAACATCACCACGGGCCGGATCTACAAGAACATCATCGATAAGGAACGTCGCGGTGACTACCTCGGCGCGACCGTCCAGGTCATCCCGCACGTCACCAACGAGATCAAGGACTTCGTCGTCGAAGGCAACGAGGACTATGATTTCGTGATCTGCGAGATCGGCGGCACGGTCGGTGACATCGAGGCGATGCCGTTCATCGAGGCGATCCGTCAGCTCGGCAACGAGCTGCCGCGCGGCACCGCCGTCTATGTTCACCTGACGCTCATGCCCTATATCCCGGCCGCCGGCGAGCTGAAGACCAAGCCGACCCAGCATTCGGTCAAGGAACTGCAGGCGCTCGGTATCCATCCGGACATCCTGCTCGTACGCGCCGACCGCGAGATCCCGGAAGCCGAGCGCCGCAAGCTCTCGCTCTTCTGCAACGTTCGTCCCTCGGCCGTCATCCAGGCGCTCGACGTTGCCAATATCTACGACGTGCCGATGGCCTATCACAAGGAAGGCCTCGACAACGAGGTGCTCGCCGCCTTCGGGATCGAGCCGGCGCCGAAGCCGCGCCTGGAAGCCTGGGAAGAGGTCTGCAACCGCATCCGCACGCCGGAAGGCGAGGTGACGATCGCGATCGTCGGCAAGTACACGGGCCTGAAGGACGCTTACAAGTCGCTGATCGAAGCGCTCTACCACGGCGGCATCGCCAACCGCGTCAAGGTCAAGCTCGAATGGATCGAGAGCGAGATCTTCGAGAAGGAAGACCCGGCGCCCTATCTCGAGAAGGTCAACGGTATCCTGGTGCCGGGCGGCTTCGGCGAGCGCGGCTCGGAAGGCAAGATCCACGCCGCCCAGTTCGCCCGCGAGCACAAGGTGCCGTATTTCGGCATCTGCTTCGGCATGCAGATGGCGGTCGTCGAAGCGGCCCGCCATCTGGCCGGCATCGAGAAGGCATCCTCCACCGAGTTCGGCAAGACCGAGGAGCCGGTCGTCGGCCTGATGACCGAATGGATGAAGGGCAACCAGCTGGAAAAGCGTGCAGCCTCCGGCGATCTCGGCGGCACCATGCGGCTCGGCGCCTACAAGGCGTCCCTCAAGAAGGGCACGAAGATTGCCGAAATCTACGGCTCGACCGAGATTTCCGAGCGTCACCGCCACCGCTATGAGGTCAATGTCGACTACAAGGACCGCCTCGAAGCCTGCGGCCTCGTCTTCTCCGGCATGTCGCCGGATGGACTGCTGCCGGAGACGATCGAATATGCGGATCATCCGTGGTTCATCGGCGTCCAGTACCATCCGGAACTGAAGAGCCGTCCGCTCGATCCGCATCCGCTGTTTGCGAGTTTCATCGAAGCGGCGGTCGAGCAGAGCCGCCTGGTCTGACGAACGACCATATTGCTGAGATTGTCACGAAACCCGGCTGCGACAGCCGGGTTTTCTATTGTTCGGTCCATCGGAGCCAAGGTCCGTGCAAGCCTCCTGCGCCACCCTGCGCGCAATTCTTGGAGGTCGTCATGCGAATTAATGCAATGCCCATATACTCGTCGCAGGACACTAATGGCGAGACGGCTGTATCCCGGACTTCGGGAAACTCCGATTTCTCCGCGCTTCTGGATGAGAAGAGCAATCCTCGCTCGTTTATCAGCGAAGAGGATCTCGAGGCACGCAAGAATGAACACGAGGCTAGGCAGAAGGCGGAAAAGAGCGCCGCCCGGGCCGACGTCATTTCGCAGTTCCTGGATTATTCGGAGATGACGTTCGCCGAGAGGATTCGCGCGGCCTGGCTTTCCGACCACGATCTGACCGAAGAGCAGCTTGCTGCGCTGCCGGACGATCAGCGCAAGGCGATCGAGGACGAGATAGAGGAAGCCGTCAAACGGCAGCTCGGCCTCGAAGGCACGAGCGGCGGTGGAACATCGGCGGAGATCGCCGTTGACGGCGATCGTCGCTGACGCCGCCGCGCGTCAATTGACCAGCCGGGCTCCCGACGCGGCTCCGCCCGAACCTCCGCCCGACGACGTATAGGGTTCGATCAGCCAGTTCGCGGAGTTCATGATCATGCTGTTCACGACCATGGAAATCCGGTTCACCTGATTGGTGGTGGAGTTGTAGGTGACATCGCGGTTCGGCAGGTAGATGATGCCTTCCAGCGTCTCTCCGAGCGAGCCGTTGAAGATGTACTGCTGCGAATAGAGGTTGTTCGCCGGGTCGCTCGTCTTCTCGAACATCAGGATGCCCTTGTAGGTACCGCTGGTCGGTGCGATGCCGCGGAACTTGACGCCGCCGTTGATGCGGATTTCGCTGTAGACGTCGGGGAAGTAGAAGGTCACGCCCTCGGCGGTGACCGTCGCGTTGCTGTTGATGATCATCCGGCCGCGAATGATGTGCAGGCCGGGCTCGAAGGTGATCGTCGGACTGCCGTTGAAACCGGTATCGCAGTGGAGGCCGGGTTTCAGGGAGACGACCTGGTCGTTGATCCAGCCGCTGCTGGTGCAGTTTGCAGGCACGCTCGGCTCGGGCAGGGCGCCGGCATAGGGATCGGGATCGACGGAACAGCCGACCTGCATGTTGGAGATCGTTCCGCCGTTCTTGATGTAGTTGGTACCCCTCACACAGAACTTGGCGGTATCGATCGTCGAACCGGCGTTCATGATGAAGGCGGGCGCGGCCTTCGAATGGACGTGGATTTCGCAGGCCTTGGAGGTGATGTTGGCGCCGGAGTTGATCAGCACATCCTGGCCGCGGCTGGCGAGCACGTAGATGCAGGGGCCGCCGACGGCCGCAGACGTGTTTGCGATCGCGGTGGAAGTGACTGAAACGTTGAGCGACGAAAGGCCTATCAGGCTGAGGAACGGGCTGTCGCTGCTGCCGGCATAGACGCCGCTGAGACTGCCGTCGCTATTCCTGGTGAGTGTCAGGGCCTTGCTGTAGTCGACGCCCGCATCACCGCCGGAGGCCAGGAACTGTTTGGCTGTCTCAAACTGGCGACTGGCGTCCGTCTCGTGCACGGCCGCGAGCACCGCGCTGTCGAGCAGGCCCTGCAATCGCTCCTTCTCGACATAGGCGCCGGCCACGTCGATCGCACCGCCGGCAACCAGCAGGAGCACGGTCGCCAGGAGGGCCGTTATGATGCCGAAGTTCCCGGAGCGGTTTCTGAGAAATCCTTTAAACCCATGAAAAGGAAGCGAAAGTCTGTTCGTCGACATTATCTTGCTATCTACAAAGTCATTCATGAAAGGATGAGCGCCGGTGGCATGAGCCCTCGGAGATCATTCTCACAGCCTGACAGATGCTCGTGAAGATCCCCTAAAAATATATGGTTATCGATATTGAACGATATGAGAGCCCGGCGGCTCAAAGGCTTCGTTCTCCGAAGCGTTTTCTCGTCAGCCTTCGAACGGCCTCAGGAGCAGAACGGAGCAGGGGGAGCCAGGCGCCAACTCCGGCGCCTGCGCCGGCCGGACGATCAGGCAGTCGGAATTCGCGAAGATCTTCATCATGGAAGAGTCCTGCTTTTCGTAGGCCTCCGCGACGAGACGACCTTCGTCGTCCCGGGTAAGCCGTGCTCGCAAGTGGTCCTGCCGCCGGTCGTTGGCACGCAGGAGATTTGCCGTCTTCGCGATCGCTTCTCGGTTGCGCGTCGAGCGGCGCGCAAGCTTGCAGACCAATGGTTCGAGGAACAGCAGGCCGCAGACCATGCTTGAAATCGGGTTCCCGGGCAGGCCGAGCACGTGCATATTGGCAAGCGAACCGACCATCAGCGGCTTGCCCGGCCGCATCGCGATCTTCCAGAAATCGAGGCGCATGCCGGCGTCGACCAGCGTCTTTTGGACGAGGTCGTGGTCGCCGACCGATGCGCCACCGAGCGTCACGAGCACATCGGCGCCCGCTTCCTGCGCCTTCTGCACAGCCGCGGTGATCTGTGCCGTGTCGTCGGGCACGATGCCGAGATCGAGGACGTCGGCACCGTTCTCACGTGCCAGCGCGCCGATGCCGAAACTGTTGGAGCCGACGATCTGGTCGGGGCCGGGGCGTTCTCCCGGCCGCACGAGTTCGTCGCCGGTCGCG
>DATGWU010000545.1:0-6135 GCA_035299345.1 Rhizobium sp. | reverse complement strand
AATTCGCCTCGGTCATTGGGGTTCCGGCCTCCTATCTGTCCCATGGGATCATTTTCACCAATGACCGCCACAGCGTAGT
The DNA here is from genome assembly GCA_035299345.1 of Rhizobium sp. Taxonomy (GTDB): domain Bacteria; phylum Pseudomonadota; class Alphaproteobacteria; order Rhizobiales; family Rhizobiaceae; genus Allorhizobium. Next base: position 6,056 of record DATGWU010000545.1, on the reverse strand, counting down.
TGCGGGACAGTCCCTCACCCGCGCCTTCATGCAGCGGCAGCGGCTGCGGTTCTGCCCCTACTGCGTCCTCGACGATGAACACCAAAAAAGTGGGCGGCGTGGTTTCCGCTCATTCGGTCGCGTTGACTGGCTGGTGAAATCCATCCGGTGCTGTGAAGCCCATGGAGTCCAACTGATCACGTGTGAGCAGAATCCGCAGCCCCTGTTCTTACACGATTTCGCGGCCAACCTCGCCGAGCTCGGAGACGTGCGAGGCCTGTTGCCCGATGTCAAATTCACGAAGCCGGACAGCCTCCAGCGTTACGTGGAGAAGCGGCTCCGTGGGAAGCCGACCGAGTCGAGGTGGCTCGATAGCCTGCCTCTCTACGTCGCCGTGCGCCTTTGTGAAACCGTCGGGGCGACGGAACGCCATGGCACTCACTTCCACGCATCGCCCATCGACGAAGGCGAATGGTCGGCATGTGCAGGTGCCGGCTACGATATCCTACGCGGCGGCGAGGACGATTTCCGCGACTACCTGCGCGGACAAGTGACACGCTTCTATGGGAAATCATCCGACATGGGAGGGCGCGCGATCTTCGGCCGCCTCTATGAACGGCTTGCCCACGAAACCGACGACAAGGCCTATGACCCGATCCGCGAGATCATGCGCGACGTTGCCATGGACAATCTCCCACTCGGGCCGGGCGATGAATTCTTCGGACCCGTCACCGAGCGGCGCCTGCACTCAGTGCGGTCCGCTTCCGTGGAATTCGGCGTTCATCCGAAACGGCTGCGTAAGACCCTCGTGAATGAAGGTCTGATCGCGGCCGACGATACATCGAAGACGTTCGAAAGGATCCTTCTGGACGCGCGCACGATGGAGACCTTCGCTCTCGAGGCCAAGAGCAGCCTCGATGTTCCGGACGCCAAGGCATACATCGGTGCCGGCCGTGTTCAATTCGAGATGTTGGTGAAGCATGGGTTCATCGAACCTGTTGGGGGGAATGGCACAGCAGCCGAAATTGCCGTTGACCGAAGGTTCTCGCCGAGTGGGCTTGACGAATTTCTTGGCCGCTTGCGGGCAGCCGTCATCAAGATCGATCACGATGGCCTTGGTGACATCAGGAATGTGATGACGAAAGTAGGCTGCACCTTCGCCGAAGTCATGGAACTCGTGCTCGGTGGAACGCTGACGACAGTGGCCTGGAACGAAGGTGAAACCGGACTCGCGGCGATCAGGCTTGACGCGGATGAGATCAAGGCGAAGACAGCGGGGGAAGACCATGGCTGCTTCTCGCTTCGCCAACTCGAGAAGCTTATTCCGGCATCGAGCACGATCATCAAGGCGCTTGTCGACGGTGGTCAGTTGCCGTCGGTCAAACGACGCAATCCGGTAAAGCGGAACATGCAGACGGTGGTCGAGCCTAGTTCGCTCGAAGCCTTCACGAAGGAATATCTGTCCCTGGGAAACTTCGCCACCAGCCGAAAGACCCGGACATGGAACCTGAAGCGAGATCTCGACGATGCCGGGATCATGCCAATCTTCATCGCGGGCGAGATGCCATTCTACCGTCGGTCGGAAATCGAGCGGATCTAATTTCCTGCTGACGTGAATTTCCACAAGCCGGGTTCTGCCCGGCTTTTTTCATGCCCTCCTCAGTTGGCCAGTTTTGGCTTCCGGAATGGCCATTTCTGGATCGGTTTTTGGAAGCGAGCCACTGAAAAACAATGGGTTACGGGCAAGATGGCCAATACGTAGGTCGTTTTCAGAGCGGCCCGGGGGGAACCCCGGGCCTAAATACACGAAAGAACAAAACGGGTACGAGACATTAGAGTAGATTATTCACTGCGACGGAGAGTTGAATGGATTTTCGTGCATATCTTCGCGATCAGCGTCTCTTTACGGATGAGCCCTATGAGCAAGAGTGCATTCGCGAAAAAGAGCGGATAACGGAGCCGCCGGAAGGCGTCATATTTGACAACTTTTATCGCAGCCCAAAGGAGAAGATATATTGCCATATCTGCGGCTCGCATCGTCATCTGAACGGAATTACAGGCCTCTTGAGAGACGGTAGTCGGATTTTGTTTGGCAGCACATGCGCAAAGGACTTTTTTGGCTCCGAGGTAATGCAACTTTGCGCAGGAGATCTAAAGCGAAAAACGAAAAAAGCTTTCGACAAATTTCTAATTCTAGAAATTGCAAATTCTGTTGAACCGGTCGAAAGCTGGCTGCACTCCTACCGCCAAACGATCCATCACATAGAGCGTTCCTGGACAGATATTCATCTCAGGTACGAAAGATCAATTACCAATCTCCTCGATCATTTAAGGCGGAATAACGGTCGCCTACTCGACAAAGCGGTCATTACATTCGGAGGCATGGCTCACAAACAGGAGCAATTCGAACATCACAAAATTATCACTCATATTTCGGCACCTGAAGCTATCCCTTATCTCAAGCAGGTCTCCCAGCGACTAGCTCTCGTGGATGCCTTTATTCATGCGGTCAGGACCGTCCGGACGGCGCCTAATGAACAGTTGTTCTCTAACTTGGCCGCGCTTTATCAAAAGACGCTCGATGCAGCGACAGACGTCGACGCTTGCTTCACCTTCACTAGCGATTTCTTCTCGCCGGAAAAGCTAACGCTCTTGTCGAATTGGATAAGCGATCAACGACGCGCGCGCCTCGGGAACCCGCGCGACCTCACTAAGCAGGACCTACGGGAGAGATTCATTAGAATAATGGGGATCGGCGTTGAAAAGCCGAGACTGTCTCTTGCCGATGCAATTCGCTCTACGGACATGGCCGAAAGACTACAGCAGCGGAGCCCCACCTCTCCCCCTGTGGGAGAGGTTACAAAATCGCGGTCTTAGCGTCAGCTAAGTCGCAGATTTTGTTGGTGAGGGGGTAGGAAGGCGAGCACAACGGCGCACCCCCCTCACCTGCAATTTCTAGCACTTAGCTAACGCTAAGATGCTGAAATTGCTTCCTCTCCCACAAGGGGCGAGGAAACATCCGCGAACGCCTCACTCCCCGGTGTTCAGCAATTCCGTGCGGATGGCGAGGCATACGCCGTTGAGGTTTTCCGTAACCTCGTCGTTCCAGAAGCGCAGGATGCGGAAGCCGTCATCCCGGAAAACCCGGTCCCGAACCGCGTCGCCGGCACTCTCGGCGTGCTGCCAACCATCCACCTCGACGATCAGCCGCGCCTCGAAGCAGACAAAATCCAGAATGTAACCCTTGAGCGGCACCTGGCGGCGAAATTTAAGACCATCGACACGCCGATCCTTCAGCGCCTGCCACAGCATGTCTTCCGGCCGCGTGGCATCTGCCCGCATGTCGCGGGCCCGCTTGCGGTGAAGCTCCGGCGGGTGATGGCGCATTCGTTCTCCCTCTGTCGCTCGACAGGATAGCACGGAGGAGTTGCGGTAAGAATGACTTGGTGTGCCCGAACGGCTTAACGACAGGACACAGTCACTCACCTGCAATTTCTAGCACTTAACTCGCGCTAAGATGCTGAAATTGCTCCATCTCACACAGGGTAGACAGTGGGTCCTCGGGTCAAGCCCGAGGATGACGGAGGCCGAGGGAGCGTCGGTGTCGACGGCGATGTTGCGGTTCGTGGAGGTGTCGGCTCGGGGCTCTCGGCATACGCCCATGGACGTCGTCCTCGGGCGTGACCCGAGGACCCACGACCAGGCCGGCGATCTTCGGCTGTAGGACACGCGGTCCTCGACGAGACGCCGATCGAAGCAAAGACCGGTCCCTGCCCTTTGTACCCGCAATCAGCCGTCGCTTACCGCTCACCCCGGACGCGCTGGATAAAGTCCAGCATCAGCGATGTTGCCACGGCCGCGTGGGTTTCGAGCAGGAAGTGGCCGGCATCGAAGATGTGGGCTTCCATTCTCGGCAGCGCCTTCATCCAGGACAGGACCTCGGCGGTGTCGAAGAAGGCGTCGTGCCGTCCCCAGAGCAGCAGGGCGGGCGGCTGCCGGCGAGCGAGATAGTCGGCGATGGCATCGAAGGATGCGACGTAACGGCCATAGTCGGCGACGAGCGCGCGCTGCGTCTCCATCCGGCCGGGCAGTCCCATCACCCGCCAGTCCTCCTCCCAGCTTTCCGCCGGAATCCGCGCGGCGATCTCCGGCGGCAGGCCGGCGATATACTGGTTGCGGATTCCCTCGAAGGTCAGGTGCGCGGTCGCAGCCGCCTCGTTCTCCGGGCTAGGGTCCCGCCAGAAGGCCTGCGTCGCGGCCCATCCGGGTCCCTGCCCCGTCTTGTGTGCATTGGCATTCTGGATGATAAGACCGAGGACCTTTTCCGGTTCCTGCATGGCGATGTGAAAACCGACCGGCGCGCCGAAATCGTGAAGGTAGATATAGCGCGGTCCTGTCCCGAGCCGCTCCAGCAGTTCCGAAACCACCGCGCCGACGGCGGAGAACGAGGGCGCCGGCAGGACGTTGGACTCGCCGAAACCCGGCAGGTCGGGCGCGATGACGTAGGCGACCTTCGACAGAGGTTCGATAATGCCGCGGAATGTCCGCGCAGAACTCGGAAACCCGTGCAGAAGCAGTACGGCGGGTCCGGATGGATCACCCGCGGTAACAAAGGACAAGTCCGTTCCGCCGGTCAGGCGGAGCCGTTGCCGGGTAACCGGGCGCATGGGCAGTCTCCTCCCCGATGTCTGTTACCGTCAGAATGCCGAAACGACCGCAACGTTCCGGTCAACTACCCTTTGGGTAACGGGCGGGAGCACGACGAGCTGTTCCAGTACCCTACTTTTTGGGGAGAGCGGCGGCTGCAAGCGGTTTGGTCGCGCGAACCCGGCGAGCGGCACCTCGTTCTTCATGCCATATTAATGTTCCTATCCCTCCTTTTACTGCGTGCGGAGGCACCGCGGTCGAGGTTTGCACTGCCCCTGAAGAAGGGCGAACGCCCCGGCACTGTAACGAAGAAGGTGGGAAACATGACAATGGAGGTTCCGATGAAACACTTTGCGCGCATTGCTGTCTGCACGGCCGCGCTGGCCGTCGCGTTCACCATGCCGTCTGCGGGCGGCTTCGGCCTCGTCGACCAGGCACTTGCCGGTAACGGAAACGGCGGCGGTAACGGCGGCGGTAACGGGGGTGGAAACGGTAGCGATCATGGCAGCGGAAACGGTGGTGGCCACAGTGGTGAGAACGGCGGTGGCCGTGGCAACGGTCATGCCTCCGACAAGTCGCGAAACGGCAATGCCTACGGCAAGCTCGACACCAAGCCGGCGAAGGTGAAGGAAACGGAAACGGAGACTGAGACGATCGGCGCCGACGAACTCGGTCCGCTCAACGCCGCCCACGCCTCACCGGTCGCGCGCATGTTCGCCTCGCCGAATTCGGCCGTCGGCAAGGTCGCCACCTATCAGGAAGCCCGCGCCGCAGCCCTCGGACTTGAGGACCCTGCCGCACAGACCTCCGCTCTCGACGCCGCGATCGACCAGTTGGAGGCAGACTTCGGCCTGACGCTCACCTCCGCCCAGATCGACGAGCTGAACGCGATCCTCGATTCGCGGTAAGCCCGGCATCCCTCTTCGCCCTCTCCTTCCAAGAGGGGGGGGCCGAGGCGTTGGGTCGACGAATGGTGCAACCGATTGCGGCTGCAGCTCGCTCAGCCTTGCAACCTTCGCACGAATCACAGGAATATCGGGCTCCCGTTCCCCTATAGAGCCGACCATGTCCCCTTCCTTCGACATCCGCATGAAAGACGTCGATTTCGCGCGCATGGACATCTGCGAGAGCGAGCACTGGCTGACGCGCCTCCATTTCAACCAGAGCTACATCGGGCGCTGCCTCGTCATCGCAAAGCGCGTCTCGGATGCCTCGCTCGCCACCTGCAGCGACGATGAGTATGGCGATCTTCGACATGTCCTGCAGCGCTATGAGCGCGTCGTCGGGGCGGCCTTCCAGCCGGCACGCTTCAATTATACGCAGCTCGGCAACGAGTGGCCGCAGCTTCATGTGCATGCCATCCCGCGCTACGACACACCGCGTCAATGGAAGCATTACGCCATCGCCGATACTCGCTACCACCAGAACCC